>DAOUKX010000039.1:0-2295 GCA_034420855.1 Dehalococcoidia bacterium | reverse complement strand
CCAGTGGGAGAAAATGCTTGCGCCAAGTCTTGGCGCAACGAAGGCTGATTCTCTTTCACCGGCAACAGGTAATCCCCTCCACCGTCCACAATCTGCTGGCACACCTCCCGCTGCGTCAACAGGGCGTCCGCCACCACTATCCGGCCCTCCAGAGAAACTTGCTCCAGCACTGCTTTGGCCGCCGCCAACTCCTGTCCCTTGCCCGGTGCCGCTGCTTGGGCCAATACCGCCCCGCTCTGGGTGGCATAGGCCGACACCAAATGCACCCCAGGTATCTTTTCCCCGTGAATCCCACGCAGAGTCTTGCCGTCCAGGGACAGCACCTCTCCGGGGTCTGCCCCGCTATTCATCAGCCATTCCCGCAACACGGCCTCGAAGGCGGACGCATCCATGTCTTTGAACACCCGGTGGAAGGTGGCGACACAGGGAGTCTTCCCAGGCTTGAACCCCAGGAGTTGCCCGGTGGCGGCTCCGTGGTCCCGGCCCCACTGGGCGATGGCATACAAGCTGCGGGCACCGCACAGCATGGCGCATACGGCCAGACTCAGAATTGCCCCCAGAGGGTGGCGCCTGCCCTGGCTCATCCTGTGGTCTGGCACCCCGTCCAAAGCTTCCCTTAACCGCATAACCCTCACCTCACCACACTTTTGCTCAAATCCTAAACTAATTTCAGAAAATGAAAAGGCCCTGGTTTTTCCCTAGGTTCTATTGCTGTCAGCCGCCGCTAAGCAGTGGAATACAGGTGTGGGAATGTGCTTGGGAAATGGAGAGGACGAATGAGAGACACCGGAACACCGACCCGCCAGCGCAGGCCCCGCAAAGAGGCGGTTCGCTTGGGCAAGGAGATATACCAACGGGACATCCTGCCCCAGGCCGAAATCGACCACTTCGGTGAGTACGTCGCCATAGACGTTGAGACGGGGGACTGGGCTGTGGCCGACACCACTCGCGTCGCCATGGCGCGTCTGCGGGAGCAGCGCCCGGACGCGGTGGACGTCGTCTGTGAGAGGGTCGGCTATCGGGCGCTTCGCAGCTTCGGAGCTGGCTCTCTGCGGAGGGCCGGGTGATCCAAGGGGTCGTTAACGCCTCCTACGAAGCCATCATTACCATTCCCCTTCAAGGTTCGTAGGGTCGGACACGGGAAATCGAGGCCGTGGTGGACACCGGCTACAGCGGCTTCCTGACCTTGCCGCCTGGGCTGGTTGATGAGTTGGGGCTGCCTTTCGCCTATATGGGCCAGGCATTCCTGGCGAATGACGACGAAGTGGATTTCGACGTTCACTACCTCACCGTGCTATGGGACGGCCAACCGAGAGACATCGAGGCCGACGCGACGGGCAGCACTCCGCTCGTGGGTATGCTGCTACTCCATGGGCACAGCTTGAACATAGAAGTGGAGAGTGGCGGTCCTGTCGTCATAGAAGCAAGGGCGTAGCCGGAGGAAACGAGCGCCAGTAGGTCAAGGTGCGCGTAGAGGTGAAGGACTATGAAGTTTGAGTCGAATGGCATAGCTTATGAGTTGAGAGACATTAGCTTTCTCCGTGCTGAGACGCTCGATATGCAGAACGATTGCTTAGTGTTGCGGGTCAACATGCGAAGGACAACCGAGGGGCAGGTTGAATTACCACTTCCTGTTGATGCACTAATCAAGTTGGACATTGGGTCTTACATACATCATCTAGATGGAAGGCACACAATCAAAGTAGTGAATCAAGAGATCGAGGAAAAGGATCCAAGTCACAAGGCCTACAAAGACTATCTCGATTGGGTAGGTAGCGGGGGCGGAGAACACCAGGAAGCCGAGGTAGTCTGACCCAAGCGAAAGTACGATTAGGCCCGAAGGGTAACTTCCACGTCGGGCATACTCCGGGGAGGGCCCCCGCACCATAAAGGGATCGCATTGCCCGTGAGGACCGCTGTGCCACGGGTCACAATGCTCCCAACCACATCTCGAAGACGGTGCCATCTACCGTCCACTCAGACCCACTAAACTGTACAAAATCAAGAATCTTCATTCGACGGACTCAATATAAACCGGAGACTCCGCTACCCGTGGGCGGTCGAATTGGATGCCAGCATATGAGGTTACAGGAACATACCGGCTTTCTTTGATGAGTCAGACTTTGACGATGGGCAGTACCGCTTTCAAGGCGTGTCTGAACCTATAGGATTCGATTGCCGGGACCCTAAACCCTCGTCTATCTTGCAGAGCCACAGTGTATCCCGGTCAGCCGGCCGCGTCCAAAGCAGGGACGCCGCCGACAGAACGGAACTCTACGCCGGAGACCTTCCCGC
>DAOUKX010000038.1:0-7487 GCA_034420855.1 Dehalococcoidia bacterium | reverse complement strand
GAAGGCAGGCGTGGATCCAGGAATTTCTTGGTTGTATTCGCTCTAGAAAATTGGGGAAACGAATTAT
This sequence comes from Dehalococcoidia bacterium, assembly GCA_034420855.1. Lineage (GTDB taxonomy): Bacteria > Chloroflexota > Dehalococcoidia > Lucifugimonadales > JAPULR01. The sequence continues at coordinate 7,420 of DAOUKX010000038.1, read as the reverse complement.
GGGTGAGGGTGAGATTGTGCGGTGTTGAATGGGAGTTTACGTTGGTTTGTGAGCCTATACGGAACGTTTGATGGGATTTTAGCAGGGAAACAGGTGTGTTAGCAAGGGATGGATGACAGTTGGGAGGTAGGAAGGGAAGCAGTTGGAATATATGGGGCCGTTGGGAGGCGGGTTGAGAGTGGATTCCCGCCTTCGCGGCAATTGGGTGAGACCACGAGTGTCGCGCCTAGTGAAGGGGGGAGCGTTGGGAGCTTACGGAAGAGAAATGTCTACGGCCAACTTAGTCAACCGTCAGTGGAGTTTAGCTTGATGACTGACCAAGGAAAAAGACGAGCACGCCGCCACCAACAATGAGTAGGGGAGGGACAATCCAGCGAAGGACGCTCATAGCACCAGAAAACTTGTTGATGGTGTCTTCGACATTACGAACCCGATTTTCCAGGTTGTATATGCGTTGGTCACCGGTAACAGGGGCCTGCTGCTGTTCACCAGGCGGAGGTGAGCTTATGTTACCGGCCAAAGAACCCCACTCCCGACTGTTGAACCCCAACGCTTCTCGACTTAGCGGTAATCCACTCCCAAAGCTCTTTGTCGTGGTATCCCCAGTAGTACTGCATCATTACCACGACACCGTTATAGTTATGTTCGTCGTCGCCGATGCCGATATTGAGGGAAACTTCCTTAGTAGTTTCACCGTCTGAGGCGATGAAAGCCCCATTAGGTACTACGTAGACATTCTCCTTGCCGTAATGTCCCTTGGCAAGCTGGATAACAAGGGCGCGCTGATCGTCGAGAATGCCGACTACGGCGAAGATTTGCATGGTTGATTCTCAGAGTGAATTAGTTCCATGTTGGAATCACCTGATCGGGTGTCGATGAATTGAGTATACCTGCCAGAACAAAGGGTTGGAAAGAGGCGATATTTCAGGTTGTGCCTTAATATTGGGAACTGCATTTATTGGCGATGGAGGGGGGGTAGAGGAGGTTGGGGAGGATGCGGACGTCGTAGCCGGCGCGTTTGAGGGCGAGGTAGCCGATGGCGGCGCGGGCGCCGGTGGTGGAGTAGGTGACGACCTTGTCCATACGTCCGACGCCGATGTTGCGGAGTTGGCGGGCGAGGTCGTTGTCGGGGCGGAGGAGCATGTGGTCGTCGCCGAGGTATTCTGTCCAGGGGAGGTTGGAAGCGTTTGGGAATGGAATTCCCGTCCCCGCCCCGCCCCGCCGTGGGTTCCTGCTTTCGCAGGAATGACGAAGTGGGGAGGAGTTGAACTCTTCGGCTCTGCGGAGGTCGATGAGCTTGGGGGGGTTGGGGGAGTCGAGTTCGTCGAGGGAGGCGCGCTTGTTGGGGTTGATGTTGAGGTTGAATTCGCAGGGGGTGGGAGTTTTGGGTATGGTGGAGACGGGGTAGCCCTGTTTAGCCCATCCCTCGTAGAGAAGGGCGCAGAGGGAGACTTCGCCCCGGCCAAGATATTCCAGGGTCCAGGCCATCAGGGCGCCGCGTCGTCCGTCTGCCCCGTCGTAGACCAGGGAGCGCTTGGACTCATCCACCCCCGCTTCGCCGAAGACGGAAGCCAGGGCGTGGTCCGGGAGGAGCGCGCCCCGCTCGTCCAATAGTAGTTCGAGGGGGACGTTGACTGCACCGGGTAGGTGGCCGCTACGGTATTCGAGGGGGGGCCTCGGGTCGAGGACGTGGACGTTGTCCAGGTCCAGCCAGTATTTAACCCATGTGGAGTCGGCAAGGGTTGCCATTCTTTTTTCTCCTTGGATGCCTTGATTTGGCGAATCAGAAGTTATTCAGCCTTGGGACTAGCTTCCTTCCGTCCCACCTGTTGATTCATCGTCCCGGGGCGGGAGGTTTCCGGCGGTCCCGAGCCCCTTGTAGGTGGCCAGCATAACAGAAACGGCGGCTATGATGATGGCTCCGCCGGTGGAGACTGCGATTCCGGCGGTGGTAAGGGTGGCGATTACGCCGCTTACGAAGCCGCCGAGGGGGGTGAAGCCAAAGGTGAGGCTGTAGAGGCCGAGGATGCGCCCGCGCATTCTGTCGATGGCCAGGAGCTGGAGCAGTGCGCCCATGGAGGCGTCGTAGGAGGTGAGGCAGAGGCCGACGAGGGCGGAGAGGAACAGGGAGGCGACGTACCAGGAGGAGAGGCCGAAGATGAAGAGGGACGCGCCGGCGGCGCCGCCAGCGATGGCGAGGAGCATACCCTTGGAGCGGGACTCCGACATGGCGGCCATGATGAAGGTGGCAAGGACGCCGCCAACGCTGCCCGCGGCGGAAAGGTAGCCTAGGCCGGACGCGCCCACTTCGAGTACCTCCCTGGCGATGACGGGTAGCATGACAAAGTAGGAGAAACCGAATAGCTCCACGACGGCGCTGAACATGAGCATGGAGCGGATTGAGCGCGTGCGGGAGGCGTAGGCGAGGCCCTCGCGGGCGTTCTTCCAGAGGCCGCCGGAGTCTGGGGGGCGCTGGTAACGGGTCTTGACGATGAGGATGGGGAGAGGGCTGAAGAGCATTACCGCCGTCATGGCCACGTAGCAGTAGCCGAGGCCCCACTGTTCGATTAGAAAACCGGCAAGAATGGAGCCGGGAATGCGGGCGATGCTGAAGGCGCCGTGGGTGATTGCGACGGCGTTGAGGAGGCGTCGGGGGCCTACGGTGTCGTAGATCATGGCCTCGCCGGAGGGGAGGACGGTGGCCATGAGCATGCCGAGAACGACGGTGGAGACGAGGATGTGCCAGAGCTCCATGTTGCCGGTGAGCAGGAGGACGGCGAGTATGAGGAAGATGACGGCACGGAGCAACTGAGCCACGACCAGGATCATACGTCGGTTGAAACGGTCGACTATGACGCCCGCGACGATGCCGAAGCCCACCTGTCCCGCACCGCGAAGTCCGGCGACTCCGCCCACCCAGAAGGCAGAGTCGGTGACTTCCAGCACCATCCAGCCCTGGGCGAGCATCTCCATGGTCATGCCGACGTAGTTGAAGATGTAGAAGAACCATATGAACCGGAAGTCGCGGTTGGTGAGGGAGATAAAGAGGCGGCCCAGCCTGCTCGTGGGGCGGTGGGTGTCCTGGTCCTGGCCGGGCGGTGTCCTGTGAGGCTGTCGTTGCGGGTCCATTATTCGGGGTTGGGAATGATGTTTGATGATGAATGTAAAGGCAGGTAAGGTACACCCCACGCCCTGCCTTCGCAAGAGAGGGGTCACTGCGTGACGGGTCATTGCATGACGGCAAGTTTGGGGTTTGGCCTGAGGGGAAGGGGGGACGGGCGCCCACAAGGAGCTTGTCTCATAAGTTGGTTGCCCAACTTCTCGGCATATGTTGCGTTCCCGTTCTCGTAGTAAGCATGTTGGAACCTTCCTGTTTCGTAGCGAACATGCCCATATTAGAGGCAATCGTAGCCGTCGTGCTCTTCGGAATGCGTCCCGCCGACTTTTGAGATAAGCTCACAAGGGACGCCCCTACGGGAGAAGGGTGGGGGCTGAGATGGGCGTAGGTAGAGTATTGGTTCCTGCCTTCGCAGGAACAAGAGGGAGGTGGGGAGGACGAGGGGTGGATGCTGCGACGCGCTCACCTTTCGACAGGCTCAGGATGAGCGGGCAACTGCGTTGCGGCAAGTTTGGGGGTCCTTCGACAGGCTCAGGGTGAGCGGTTGGGGAAATGAAGAGGGATGGATTCCCGCCTTCGAGGGAATGGTAGGTTGAGTTGGTGGGGAGGAGGGAAGAGGGGAGGGGGACGGGCGACCAGCCGGTCTCCCCTACGAGATGGGTTGGCGCGATGGGCATACGGGGCTGATATTGTTGGGGGAGGTATCACCCCCATCCCACCCTTCCCCCGTCGAGGGAGAAGGGGAAAGCGGTGGGTGAGGGCTTGGGTGTTGGTGGGGTTAGGAGGCCACGGCGGGTATGCCCAGATCCTGCACCAGGTTGTTGAAGGCGGAAACGTCTTCGTCCATCACCTGCTGGAGCCGCCCAAGCTGGGCGCCGATGCGTCCGGAAACGTCGTTGTAGACATCGTAGGACTGGCGGGTGGGGACCCAGTCGGCGCTGCCGACAACGGCGGTGAGGGAGGCGATTTTGACGTTGAGCCTGGTGGGGAAGTTGACCCGGTCCAGAGGAGCGGAGCCCTTTGGCTGGATGAGCTCTTCTTCGATGGTCGTCAGCTTTTCGTCCAAGTCCCCGGCGGCGGTGACGATGGATGCGGGCGCGCCGGGGCGGTCCTTCCATCCGGCGAGCTGGCCCTTGAGGGTGCGGATGGTGTTGACGGCCTCCTGGGTCTCGGAGAGCTTGTCGCGAATCTTGATCAGCAGGTTGAACTGGGCTTGGAGGTCCTCCTGGGTGGCGGGAACGCGCGGGTCCTTGCGGATTTCGAAGTCCTGGACGGCGGAGTAGCCGTTCGCGGAGAGGCGGACCTTGTAAGTCCCGGGTGCAGCCACGGGGCCATCGAGGCTGTTTTCGGTTGAGGAGTCACCTTCGACTTTGGTGGCGGGAGCGTAGCGCATGTCCCAGACGAAGCGGTTTACGCCCGCTTCCGCTGCGACCTTGGGGCCGTCGTCGGCGTTTCTGGAGAAGGAGCGAATTTCGTTTCCAGCAGCGTCGAGGAAGGTGAGGGTTACGTCGCCGTCGGGCTTTTCCTTCAGGTGGTAGTTGACTACGACGCCCGCGGGCGGGTTCTTACCAGCGTCGAGGAAGACCTTTTCGCTGCGGTTCTCGTCTATCTTGGACTCATAGAAGGTGACGATGACGCCGGAGGCGAGGGTGTAGTTCTTGCCGGGGCCGCCGGGGCGCTCGGCGCCGGTGGAGGTGAGATAGCGGTAGGCGGCGCGGGGCTTGAAGAGGTGATTGCCGCCAGTGTCGACGCCGTCCTTCATCTGGTGGAGTGGGGTCAGGTCGTCGAGGACCCAGAAGGAGCGTCCGTGGGTGGCGGCGACCAGGTCCTGCTCTTTGACGGCGAGGTCGTGGACGGGAACGACGGGCAGGTTCTGCTGGAGACTCTGCCAGCTTCCGCCGTTATCGAAGGAGACGTAGATGCCGGGCTCGGTACCGGCGTAGAGGAGTCCCTGTCGGGCGGGGTCCTCGCGGACGACGCGGGTGAATGCGCCATCGGAGATTCCGTCTATGATGGCGGTCCAGGTGCGGCCATAGTCGTCGGTGCGGTAGATATAGGGGCTCTGGTCGGCCCACTTGTAGCGGGTGGCGGCGAGGTAGGCCGTGGCAGGGTTGTGGGGGGAGGGCTCTATGGTGCAGATCAGTGCCCAGGGAGGCAGGTCGGGCGGGGTTACGTTTTCCCAGTTAGCGCCGCCGTCGCGGGATACGTGGGCGAGGCCGTCGTCGCTTCCTGCCCAGAAGAGGCCCTGCTGTAAGGGCGACTCGGCGAAGGCGAAGATGGTGCAGTAGTGCTCCGCGCCGGTATCGTCGTAGGTTAGGGAGCCGCCGGAGGGGCCCAGCTTCGAGTCGTCGTTGCGGGTCAGGTCGGGGCTGAGGCACTGCCAGCTTGTACCGTCGTCGGTGGACTTGAAGAGACGATTGCCGGCGGTGAAGAGGACGTTGGGGTCGTGGGGGGAGATGAGGATGGGGAAGGTCCACTGGAATCGATAACGGGCGGCTCGCGCGCCGTGGCCGCTGGTGACTTCGGGCCAAACGGTGACGCTCCGCACCTGGCCGCTGCTGTGGTCGTAGCGGAGGAGGGAGCCGCCACCGCCAGGGGAGCTGCCGATGGCGCCGGAGTAGACGATGTCGGAGTTGTCGGGGCGGACGGCGATGTGGCCACTTTCGGAGGTGCCGACCATGTAGCAGTCTGAGTAGGGGATCGCGCCCTTGTGGGAGCTGCTGGGGACGCTCATGGCGGTGTTGTCCTGCTGGGTGCCGTAGACTCGGTATGGGAAGTTGTTGTCCGTGTCCAGGTGGTAGAACTGGGCGGTGGGCTGGTTGTAAATGGTGGACCAGGTGTCACCGCCGTTGAAGGAGACGCATGCGCCGCCGTCGTTGCCTTCAATCATGCGCTGGGGGTTGTTGGGGTCAATCCAGAGGTCGTGGTTGTCGCCGTGGGGCGTGGTTAGCTGGTTGAAGGTCTTTCCGCCGTCGGTGGACTTCCAGGCGGCGAGGTTGAGGATGTAGCAGGTGTCGGGGTCCTGGGTGTCGGCGAAGACGTGGTTGTAGTACCAGGGACGGGTGAGGAGGTTTCGGTCTTTGCTGACGCACTGCCAGGTATCGCCGCCATCGTCGGAGCGGTAGAGTCCGGCGTCTTCGGCTTCGATGATGGCCCAGACGCGGTTGGGTTTGGCGGGGGAGACGGCGACACCGATGCGGCCCTTGTTACCCTTGGGCAGGCCGGGGTTGTTGGAGATGTCCGTCCAGGTGTCGCCGCCGTCGGTGGTCTTAAAGATGCCGCTGCCGGGGCCGCCGCTTTCGAGGCTCCATGGGGTGCGGCGGGTCTCCCACATTCCGGCGAAGAGGATGCGGGGGTTGGCGTAGCTCATGGCGAGGTCGGATGCGCCGGTTCGAGGGCCGCGAGACAGGACGTGCTGCCAGAACTTGCCGCCGTCCCTGGACCGGTAGATGCCGCGGGCGGCGCTTGCGCCGAAGGGGTCGCCGAGGGCGGCGACATAGAGGAGGTTGGCGTCGGAAGGGTGGACGCGGATGCGGGCGATGTGGCGGGTGTCGCGGAGGCCGAGGTGGGACCATGACTTGCCGCCGTTAACGGTGCCGTAGACGCCGTCGCCGTGACAGACGTTGCCGCGGATCTGGGACTCGCCCATGCCTGCGTAGACCACGTTGGGGTCGGACTCGGAGGCGGCGATGGCCCCGACGGCGGCGGAGTTGAAGAAGCCGTCGGAGACGTTTTCCCAGTAGGTACCGCCGTCCGTGGTCTTCCAGACGCCGCCGGCGCAGGCGCCGAAGTAGAAGACGCCTGGGTTTGAGACGTCGCCGGTGACGGCGACGACGCGGCCGCCGCGGTGGGGGCCGATGAGTCGCCATTCCATGGTGTTGAGCAGGTCCGGATGCACGGTCGCGTTAGCCATTTAGAGCCTCCGTTGGCGGTCGCGCACCAAGTTAATCAGGGCGCGCGGATTTCCGATTGATATTGGGTATTAGTAGCTGTTTGGCAGATTAGCACTGGGGGTTGAGGCTGTCAATTATTGGGGAAGGGGGAGCTACCCTCACCTCAATCCTTTCCCAGGACGGGAGAGGGAAGAAGAGGGAAGAAGATGGATTCCCGCTTGCGGAGACCTTTGCATAACCGTTGCTGACGGGCGAGAATACAGAGCAACGCAAGAGGGGAGATGGGAGGCAGAGAAGCCCCGACAGATAGGACATCCTTAGCTAGCGGAGACGCTGTTGCCGCAGACCCTTGGTATGAACGGGAGTCTGGAGCGAATAGACGAAGAGGTGGATTGGGAGAAGTTCGACA
>DAOUKX010000037.1:0-1831 GCA_034420855.1 Dehalococcoidia bacterium | reverse complement strand
CGTCACCGCCCTCTACGACGTCCACTTCGAACCCGCCGCCCGAGTCGCCTACCTCCTCGCCCTCAAAGCCCGGGACGGCCTCTTCCCGCCCCGAGCCCTCATCACCGTCAACGTCCCCAACAAGCCCCTCTCCCAGCTCAAGGGCCTCCGAGTCACCCGACTCGCCGACGGCTCCTACACCGAGGTCGTCGACGAAGGCAACGATCCCCGACGCCTCTACTACTGGATCAACCGCTCCCGTCCCAACTGGACATCCCAGCCCGGCACCGACATCTGGGCTGCAGAAAACGACCTCATCTCCATCACCCCTCTACACAACGACGTCACCGCTCACTCATCCCTCCCCAACTTGACCGGCCTCACCGACAACATATTCCATGACCTCCGCAACGGCCTGGAGAGGTAGTTCGTCATTCGGCCCCCGAGCCGGAAACTACTCCTGGGCAGGGTGGGGGTGAAGTCCTGCCCCCTCTCCCCAGTACCAAACTAGAGGCATACGCCTGCGCCGAGGCGCAGGCGTATGCCTCTGTTTTTTCCTCCCCCTCTCCCTTAAAGGCCCTAAGGGAGAGGGGGATCGAGGGGGTGAGGGTTCCTCCGGTGGGGTGGGGTGATTTGAGATATCCCGCAACCCGCGATACCCTTCTTCATATCCCTCCGGAGGTAACCCCATGGATCCCGAAATCCAAGGCTACTCAGACTTCATAGACATGCTTCTCGAAAAAGCCGACTCCCACGCCGCATCTCTGTCAACCGACGCCCTTAACTGGCAACCACTGGACGCCGATACCAACTCTGTAGCTGCCCTTTGCGCCCACATGTGCGGCGTCGTCCGGTGGTGGGTCCAGCAGGGCCTCACCGGCAACGACGTCGGCCGCCAGCGCGACACCGAGTTCGTCGCCACCGTCGACGACAACGGCAACCTCAGCTTCTGGGGAACCAGCCGCCCCATCTCCGACGTAATCTCCGAGACCCGCGCCATCTCTAAGGAAATCCTCGCCAACCTCGACCCTGCCGCTCTCACCCAACTGAGCGCCGTCGACACCCTCGGCCCCCGACTCAACCGCTGGGCCCTCGTCCACACCATCGACGAACTCTCCCAGCACATCGGCCACATGGAACTCACCATCCAGATGTGGAAGGCCCGGGCGTAAGGCTCCGATTGACTGGCCGAAAAACTGGTGCTAGATTTGTAGCCCGACCGCATCTCCCCGGCAACGTAGCTCAGCGGTTAGAGCAGGGTCTTCATAAGGCCAAGGTCGCTGGTTCAAATCCAGCCGTTGCCACCAATTCAATCGTCGCTTTTCGGCTACATGTGCACTTACTCCATAGGTACCCATGTACTATAAACTTCTTCTATAACAACCCACTTAGAGAAGATGACTTAGCAACTATGGTCGCAGAACAAGACGCTCAGCAATCCATCCCCCTCAAGCTCGACGAGCCACAGATTGATTCCCAAGACCTCCGGGGCGATCATTTGCTAGCTTGGCGACCTTACAGTGAGTCGAATAGAGGACAAATACTATTGAAGGAGAATTCAGCGTGTTTCCCACCACAAACATCCTCCAAAAGACTTTCCTAATTAGGCGAGGTGATTCTATTGGTACGGGATTTGCCATTGAATGGGGTGGGAGGGAATACTTCATTACAGCTAAGCATGTGATAAATAAAGGAATAGGTCCAATTGACATTTCGCATGAGGAGCAATGGAAAACACTGCCCGTTAAAGGAATTTTCTGTCACTCGGGAGAACCAGATATAGCAATCATTACCCTAAATCAACAAATAGCCCCACGTCATCCAGTCGACCTCACCACGGCAGGCACTATAG
>DAOUKX010000036.1:0-8153 GCA_034420855.1 Dehalococcoidia bacterium | reverse complement strand
GATGGCCCCATATCTCACGCCGAGGCACGATTTAAAGACCCAACTTCTCCGAAAACGCCTGCAATCAACTCAACATCAACCCAACGACCGGTTGTTCAGAGGTTCCCTAGACCTACGCTCACGCAGTCTCCCACTCCAGCTGCAATCCCCTCAATAACCGCCGCCCCGACCCCAAAAGCATCACTATCACCAACACCCACTCGCACCCGATTCAGACCCACCCCCAAGCCTCCTGCCAGTCCCATCCCCAACAAGCCCCAAACAGAGACACCCGCAATTGATGAAACCCCATTCCCGTGTGACTATGGATTCAGAACTCGCCCTCGTCCAGGCGACCATGAGAATCACTTTCTTCACTGGTTCCCGGATGGAGCTCAACTCATTTTCGACCATTTTGACAAAATCTGGCGGGTGGATAACGAGGGTAAGAATCTACAGCTTGTGGTAAACGCAAACGCTGGCAGGACGAGGGATCTATGGGATCCCGAATGGCTAATGGAGTTTGGTGTTTATGCCAGCCTGTCTCCCGACGGCTCACGGCTGGTCTATTCAAGCTGCCAATACAAGGCAATGGAATGGCCGGTGCCATCCCCAGAGGAAGGGAAAAGGGGAACTCTCGGATACGAAATAATCAGTATTAACGTCGACGGCACCGAACCAAGCCGGACGACTCACAATAATGCCGTAGACCACTACCCCGAATGGTCTCCCAACGGAGAGTCAATTGCTTATATCACAAGGCCTTCCTATCATTACGGACTTGCGATCTCAGGTGGCAAGCATCATCCATCCGCCTTAACGGCTCCATTTCCTCCTGTGTGGTCTCCCGACAGCCAGTATCTTGCCTTCTTATCGACGGTGGAAGGAATTGAGCCAGAGTTTGGTCGTGCCATATACATCTTGGGGCCCGACAGAACCACATTGAACAGGATGGGAGACTATACGACCTTTTCCTCTACCTTGCCAACTTGGTCTACAGATGGTGAACGATTGGCCTTTGCTCATTCCTTGGCCGCAACCTCCGTTATCTATACGGTCAAACCTGATGGCACAGACCTTCGCGAGATTTGGAAAAGCGAAACACACGAATCTGCAGAGCCAATTCAACAGGTTGCATGGTCTCCAGATGGCTCGGAGATTCTCGTTGTATCTAGTCGTCTATGGACCATAAGCCCGGATGGAAGTGTGATTCGCAGTATTGGGCCTGTGAACTCCTCTCTCCCGATCACTGACGCTACATGGTCACCTGACGGTTCCCGGATAGCTGCCGTGATTTCTGATGTTCGATACACCTACGAAGGTAGTAGTCATCGCAATCTAGATCTTGATGGCAGCATATTAATTGTGACCATGGCCCGAGACGGCACGGACTTCCGGGTCCTCGTAGCCGCCCATACGCCAGAGGGCGACCACAATAGTCCTATTGAAATCTACGCAGTGAATACACCAAGCCTCGGACAACCCGTAGACCCCTCTGTATGTATTGCTGGGTCGGTTGTTCCTGAACCTCAAGACAATCCCGGCCTCATCCGTGACTGCGAGGTGTTATTGCAAATTCGAGACGAATTGTCTGGCAGGGCAACTCTGAACTGGAGTCCCAAACTCACCATCATGGAATGGGAAGGTGTGGAAGTGGAAGAAACTCCACCTCGCGTGAAAGCATTGCGTTTAACCGACAAGGGACTCACTGGAACAATCCCGCCCGAAATTGGTCTTCTCTCCGAATTGAGAGAATTGAGTCTATACGGTTCACCAGCGTATACACCCAACATTCTGACGGGATCCATACCCTCAGAGCTTGGGCAACTCAGCAAGCTTGAATGGTTGGGGCTAGGTGAAAACTTCCTCAGTGGTAGCATCCCGGAGGAGTTGGGTCGGCTGGAGAATCTGCGGGGACTCCGTGTGAGTGGCAATTTCCTTAGCGGCTGCATCCCGGAAAACCTAAGAAAAATAGAGCGCCATGATTTCGAAGACACGGGGCTGGAGTTCTGCTCGGCTACGGAGGCGGGCGGTCAATAAGACCCTCCCCCTCCCCCTTTCTTGACTACCCCCCAAAATCACGGATATCATTACCCAAACCCTTAAATACGAGGACAAAAGCATGGCTAACAAGGACATCGCACTCATGGCCCACCTCATGCGACGAGCCGGTTTCGGCGCCGATCGCGACGAGCTAGAACGTCGCGTCGCCAAGGGCTACGAAGCCACCGTCGAGGAGCTTCTCGATCCCGAAGCCCACGGCATCCCCGAGCTCGACACCGACGAGCTTTTCCGCATGACTCCCGGCTTCAAGGTGCCCGCCAATCCGGAGAACATGTCCGGCTACTGGATGTACCGTTTCATCAACACCCCGCGTCCCCTGGAGGAGAAGGTCGCCCTCCTGTGGCACCACATCTTCGCCACCGGCAACGCCAAGGTCGCCAGCCCCCTGGAGATGACCCTTCAAATCGACCTGTTCCGCGACATCGGCATGGGCGACTACCGCACCATGCTGCTGGAGCTATCCAGGAACCCCGCCATGATCTTCTGGCTCGACAACAACGAGAACCACAAAGACGCCCCCAACGAAAACTGGGGTCGCGAGCTGCTGGAGCTCTTCTCAATGGGTCAGGGCAACTACACTGAGGAGGATGTGAAGGAGTGCGCCCGCGCCTTCACCGGCTGGACCATCGGCCCCACCCTACCCGGCGTCCTCTACAACCGCTTCCCCTGGGAGTTCAAGTACGACCCCGACGACCATGACGAAGGCGAGAAAACCTTCCTCGGCGAGACGGGCAACTTCAACGGCGAGGACATCATCGACATCATCCTCAAGCATCCCGCCACTCCCCGGTTCATCGCCCGTCATCTCTACAACTTCTTCGTAGCGGACGAGGTCCAGGTGCCAAGCTGGCTCGACGAGCCGCCCCGGGACCCCGAGGCCATCGACCTGCTATCCGATACCCTGGTCTCCTCCGACTTCAACATCGGCGAGACCCTGCGTGCGCTCTTCAACTCTGACTTCTTCAAGGACGAAAGCGTCTGGTTCGAGAAGGTCAAGAGTCCCACGGAGCTTGTCGTCAGCACCATGAGGCTCACCCAGGACTTCAAGGACTACCGGCCCGGCTTCTTTGAAATCGGCATGGAGCCTTCCATCCAGGGCCAGGCCATCCTTAATCCGCCCAGCGTTGAGGGCTGGCACACCGGCCATGAGTGGATCGACAGCGGCGCCCTGCTCCAGCGCATCAACTTCGCCGCCGACAGAATAGGAGACCCCAACCTCCCCGGCGTGCAGAACATCGTCGAAAGGCTCTCCCGCCAGGGCACCCTCTCCCCGGCTGACCTGGTCGACGGCTGCCTGGACCTCCTTGGCCCCATCACCGTTGCCGAAGGTACCCGCAGCCAGCTTGTAGCCCACGCTGAGACTGAAGGAGATCTGCACCGCGGCGACACTGAAGAGGAGCACGTGGCTTTCGCCAACCGCGTGGCCACCATGTTGAAGCTCATCACCTCCTGCCGCGAATTCCAGATGGCATAACCCAAGCGCACCACAATCCTTCCCCCTCGACGGAGAAGGTTAGGATGGGATGAATCCAAAACACCCGCCATTCCCGCGAAGGCAGGAATCCATCCCCTCTTCAGCGGGAGCAAATCCAAACCCCAACAACTAGGAGAAAAAACTTTGGAAGCACCAACCGCCCGCGGCCGTAAGTTCAGCTACAGCCACACCCTCGGCAACCTCACCATCTTCCGCTATCCCGTCGACGTGGGACTTGACGCCGACAACAACGTATACGTGGTCAACCGCGGCCACGACGGCGACTGGGTCTTCGGCGTTAACAAAATAACCATCGATGAGGACGAGATAGGCCGCTTCGGCGGGGAGGGCGATACGGACGGTCGTTTCCGCTGGCCCACGTCCATCGTCATCGATAGCCAGGGCCTGGCATACGTGGCCGATGAGTGGCACAACCGCATCTCCATCTTCGACACCAAGGTCGACTTCAACGGTGGCGACGTCGAAGAGGGCAACTTCCTCCGCAAGTGGGGCGCCCCCGGCTCCGAGCCGGGACAGCTTGACAAGCCCGCCGGCATGGTGCTGGACGCAAACGAGGAGCTCTACATCACGGAACAGGGCAACAACCGCGTATCCAAGTTCACCCGTGATGGCGAGTTCCTGATGACTTTCGGCGGTCCCGGCCCCGGCCCCGGCCGGTTCGACAGGCCCTGGGGCATCACCATTGATGGTGAAGGCAACCTCTACGTTGCCGATTGGAACAATCACCGCATTCAGAAGTTCACGCCGGAGGGCAAGCTACTGAGAATAATCGGTGAACCCGGGACAGGCGCCGGCAAGCTCCGCCGCCCCAGCGACGTTGCCGTCGACGCGGACGGCGACATCTACGTCACGGACTGGGGCCAGAGCAAGGTTGAAGTCTACGACGCCGACGGCCGCCACCTTACCACCATCTACGGCGACCACGACAAGCTCTCCCCCCGCAGCCAGAAATACCTGGAGCTGAATACCGTCGACAGCGAAAAGCGCGCCCTCGTCACCGACTTCGATCCCGAGCGCTATTTCAACACCCCCACCGCCGTCGAAATAGACCGCGATGGCCGCATCATCATCGTCGACAACATCCGCCTCCGCCTCCAGGTCTACCAGAAAGAAATGGCCTAGACCGTCGAGGGCGAAACCGGCCACTTCTCTCGAGCCGTCACCCGTAGGTGCGTCCCTTGTGGGCGCCCGCATACTTCATACACGAGAGCTTCATACGTGAAACCCATAACCGTTCGCGGCAGGGAGTTCATCTACAGCCACACCATCGGCAACGCGGCGGTGTTCAACTATCCCGTGCACGTGTGCCTGGACTCCAGCAACATCCTATACGTCGTCAACCGCGGTCACGACGGTGAGTGGATCTTCGGCATCAACAAGATAACCGTCGACGAACACGAAATCGGCAAGTTCGGCGGCTACGGTGAGACCGATGGTCGCTTCATCTGGCCCACCGCCATCGCCGTCGACAGCGACGGCCTCGCCTACGTTGCCGACGAGTGGCTCAACCGTATCTCCATCTTCGACACAAAAGTAGATTTCAACGGCGCGGACATCGAAGAAAAGAACTTCCTCCGCAAGTGGGGTGTCCGCGGCTCAGAACCGGGACAGCTCAGCGCTCCGGCGGGCCTCGCTCTCGACGTCAACGAAGACCTCTACGTCACTGAGCAGGGCAGCAGCCGCGTCTCCAAGTTCACCCGCGAAGGCGATTTCCTGATGACCTTCGGCGGTCCCGGTTCAACCCCTGGACGGTTCGACAAGCCCTGGGGCATTACCGTCGATGACGACAATGACGTCTATGTGGCCGATTGGGGAAACGACCGAATCCAAAAATTCGCGCCCGAGGGCGAGCTTCTGAAGATAATCGGCGAATCTGGCATCGGTCCCGGCAGGCTCCACCGTCCCAGCGACGTTGCCGTCGACTCCGACGGGGACGTATACGTCTGCGACTGGGGACAGGACAAAGTCGAGGTATACGACTCCAATGGCGCGCATCTGGCCACCTTCTACGGGGACTCCGAAGAACTCTCCCCCCGCGGCGTCAAGTACCTGGAGTTGAACATCGCCGACCTCGAAAAGCGCAGGATGGTGACCAACTTCGAGCCAGAGTACCGCTTCACCCTGCCCACCGGCATAGGAGTGGACGACGAAGGCCGCATCTACGTCGTCGACAACATCCGCTTCCGCCTCCAGGTCTATCGCAAGCAAACCATCCAGTCCCTCATCCGCTCGCCCTGAGCCTGTCGAAGGGTCAAGCGGGTGCAAGTGCGCTCCAGTGTTATTCTTAACGAAGCGAACAATCTAGCAACACAGGATTGACATCATGAACATCAAATTCACCGGCAAGACCGCCATCGTCACCGGCGCTGCTCACGGCATCGGGCGCGCCATCGTCCACGGCCTCGCCTCCAGTGGCGCTAACGTCTGGGCCTGCGACATTCTCGCCGACGTTCTCCAGGAAACCGTAGACACCGCCGAACCCCGGAATGGCGGCAGCGTCCACTCAGCCGTCACCGACGTTTCAGACGCGGAAGCGGTTTCGGCCCTGGTCGAAAAAGCCTCCGCCAAGGACGGCAGGGTGGACATCCTCGTCCACAGCGCCGGAGGAACCGTTGGACAGGCCGGGCAGCCCATCGAAGCCGTCACTCGGGGCCAGTGGCAGGCCATCTTTGACGTGAATCTGAAGGGCGCCTTCATCTGCTCCCAGGCCGTCGCGCCGGGAATGAAGAAAGTCGGTTCCGGCAGAATTCTCATTATCTCCAGCGGCGCCGGTCTAGGCGTCAGTTTGACCGGCATCCAGGCCTACGCCTCCGCCAAGGCAGGACAGATCGGCCTCGTCCGACAGCTTGCCCATGAGCTTGGCCCATTCGGAATAACCGTCAACAGCGTTGCGCCGGGCTTCATCCGCTCCAACCCCACCAGCGAAAAGCAGTGGCACGCCATGGGTGCTGAGGGACAGCAGAGGCTGATTGACAGCGTGCCGGTAAAGCGGCCCGGGCGACCCGAAGACATCGCCCACGCCGTCATGTTCCTCGTATCCGGCTACGCCAGCTGGATAAGCGGCCAGACCCTTTCCGTCAATGGTGGCCCCCGCCGCTGACGAGCGCGTTCGACGCTACTTGTCGAAAACTGCGGCGATCCTCTCCCCTACTGTCTGCTCCTCCCCATCCCGCAGCCCGAACATGTGAATGGCGATGAAGTCCTCGCCCTCCTTCACCCGTGTCCACACCGGCGGGTCCCCATCCTTCAGCGCGTCGACCAGGTCGTTGTTCGTCATCCCCGTCACCGCCGGGTCCACGTTCAGCCGCACGCCGAAGGGCTGGTGGCCGATGACGTTGTCCATTACCGAGGCGTCCAGGCCCGGAATCCCCATCAGGAGAGCCAGAACTGTCCGGCTCATCCGCTCCGCCTTCGCCAGCCGGTCCTCGTGGTTCATCGTCATCCAATGCCGGACCGCCGCCACCGCGCCGATGATCTCCTGTCGGTCCACCTTCTGCGGACGCCCTACCCCCCTGATGCGCCTCCCTTCGTAACCCACGAAGGACTGCAAAGACAGCTTTCGCATAAAGTCCTCACTGCCCAGCGCCAGCCCGACGGACTGCGAAGCGCCCAGGTACTTGGCCGCGATGCACTGGAAGGAAGCGCCCATCCTCACGTACTTGCCAAAGTTCTCCAGCGGGTAGATCTGGCCCGCGGCGTCCACCAGCACCGGCAGGCCATGGTCGTTCGCCACTTCAATCGTGTCTTCCAGCGAAAGCTCGTGCGGATCCGGCGCCTGCTCCATCGCCACGTAGTGTACGGCTGCCGTGTTCTCGCCGATGGCCTGCTCCAAATCTTCCCGCGTGGTAGCTTCGTCGGAACCGAAGTCCACCAGCTTCGCCCCAGCCAGTTCCAGGCACCGGTCGTACCAGTACCTATGCCGCCGCTGAATCAGTATCTCGTCCTTCATGCCCTCCGTGTTTGGGAGCATCTGAATCTTCTCGTCGTCGTCACCGGCCAGGACTGCGGCAGTGGCCAAAGTCAGGGCGGAACCCGCTCCCGACGTAACGTACGCTGCCGGCACATTGACCATTTTTGCGATGGCCTCACCCGCCTTCTCCTCCAGTTCCATCAACGGAATATAGGCATCGTCGGCTCGCTCCATCGCCTCTTTGACCTCCGGAATAGGCGTCGAGCCGCCCAGAAGCGTCACGCTGCCGATGGCATTGATGACGGGTTTTGCCCCGAGTTCCTTGTAGATGCTGCCCCAGTCCTGCTCTGTCATGCTTAGCTCCTTAACTTGCGTGTCGTTTGGAATGATATATGCTCGCCTCATTCAGAACAAGGTGTTACGTCGAACAGCTACACGTCCACCCGCTATTTTGTTGCAACCTTCTCTGCGCTATAATATCCCCAAAGGTTAAACCCGAATGGTCACACCCGCCGTCACATATCGAGAAGCTTCCCGCCACTTGCTGGTCCAGGCCCACGCCGAACTGGACGCAGGCGATCTGCGCCAGGCGTCTGAAAAAGCCAGGGGTGCCGCCGCTCAGATGGTCAAGGCCGCCGCCCAGCTTCGCGGCTGGGACCACTACTCCCATCGTGGCCTGTTTGTGACCGTCGATCAATTAACGGA
>DAOUKX010000035.1:0-2409 GCA_034420855.1 Dehalococcoidia bacterium | reverse complement strand
CAGCGATATCACCATCTACGCACTGACTCTCCCAGGGCCGATGCCAACGCCAAGTCCAAATACGCTGGCAGTCCTGATAGGGCCGTCATACCCGTGGAGCTGTTCTCCTCTGCATACTGGAATGGCAATGGTCCTTGCTGCATAATAGTCGCACCTCGTTGGTGATGGCTTGTTTTTGTCGCTTTCCATCATAGCTGGCTTTGCTGCCGGCTCCAACGAGGCCTTCTTCTTTTCCTTGGCGGTGGATCTGGGGGGACGCGTTCAGTTGGCTATCCCAACCTCAACTGATACAATGATGTCCCCAGTTTCGCCTCGTGGGCGGAGCGCCAACACACAACCGGTTTCAAGGAGGCAGCGTGAAGGTAATCAGGATTGTAGACGTGCCCAGGGAAGACTCCAGCGACGCCCCGATCTTCTTCGGAGGCGCCGTTTCCCGTCAGGACCTAGTGACCGAGAAGAGCAGCAAGTTCTTCAACTTCAGCGTGGTGAACTTCGACGCGGGGGCGCGCAACAAGTTCCACATCCATACAAGCGACCAGATCCTGCTGGTAACCCACGGCCGCGGAATTGTGGCCACGGAAGACGAGGAGCACGAGGTCACGGAGGGCACCACCATCCACGTGACCGCCGGCGAGAAGCACTGGCACGGCGCGACCGATGATTCGTCCTTCTCCCACATCACCCTCACCGCCGCCGGCAGTTCCACAGAAATTGTCGGCTAGGCGACGGTCTGGCGATATCCGTACCGGAGGTCACGCCCGGAAATGACTATGGACGCTGGCAAGACTGACACCAACGCCTCCCCCTCGCTGACCACGATTTCCGAAGATCCCCTGGTCAGGGAGTCAATCGTCGCCTCTCTCGACACAGCAATTACCCCCACGGAGAGCTTCTACGTCCGCAACCACTTCACCGAAGTACCGCAGATTGACGCCGATAAGTGGCGGCTGAAAGTCGGCGGTCTGGTGCGTCAACCCCTGGATTTGACCTTCGACGAGCTTCTGGGCCTGCCCAGCTTCGAGTCCGTCGTCACTTTAGAATGCGCGGGCAACAGCCGCTCCTACCTGGTTCCGCCCGCAGAGGGCGTCGCCTTCGCCCACGGCGCCGTCAGCACGGCCCGGTGGAAAGGCGTATCTCTGGCCGCTGTGCTGGAGAAGGCAGGCGTCGCCGAAGACGCAGTGGAAGTCATCTTCCACGGGGCCGACACCGGCGAGGAGGAAGAGGACGGCGTGGTCTACTCAAGGGAGCTCCCCTACTCACGAAGCCTGCCCGTGGATACGGCCATGAGACCGGAACTGCTGCTGGCCTACGAGATGAACGGGGAACCACTGACGCCCGACCACGGCTTCCCCGTCCGCCTGCTCGTGCCCCGCTGGTACGGCATGGCGTCGGTAAAGTGGCTCACCCGCATCGAAGTGGTGGACAAGCCCTTCGAGGGGTTCTTTCAGAAGCGCCGCTATGTTTTCATAGATGAAGGAGTGGAGGACGGGCCTGACCGCAAGCCCGTCACCAGCCTGAAGGTCAAGTCCGTCATCACCTCTCCCCGGCACGGAGAGGTGATACAGCCGGGCGGTTTCGTTATTCGCGGTTTCGCTTGGTCGGGCAAGGGGGAAGTGAGCGTCGTGGAAGTGACTACCGACGGCGGAAGGACTTGGTCGGAGGCCACGTTGCTGGGCGATTCCAACCCCAACGCATGGAGAGAGTGGAGATTCCCCTGGGAGGCAACGGAGCCGGGGCATTTTATATTCAAGGCCAGGGCCACGGACTCATCCGGAAACCGGCAGCCCAAGAGTGTGCCGTGGAACTTCCGTGGCTACGCCAACAACGGCATCCACACCCTGGCGGTGGAAGTGCCCTCCGTTAAGAAGCGATAGCCAGTCCATGCAACCCGCGAGGTAGGGGCTGTCCGCGAATCGCCCCTGTTGCGAGCAAGCCATCATGAAGGAACAGAAAATGCCGCTGGACATCGACAATATGAGCGTCCTGGACCGTCGTCGCATAGAGGCGATGGTCCTGGGCCCCATGATTCGCGCCTTCGAGGCGGAGATAGGAAAGGAACGCGCCCACGCCATCGCCCGTCGAGTCATCGTCAAAATTGCCGAGGAGCAGGGCAGCGCTCTTTCCAGGCGCATGGGCGGCGACGACCTGTCCGCGTTTTCGAGAAGCAAAGACCCGTGGGTCCGCGGCGGCGCTCTTGAAACGGAGACTTTCGAGGACAACGAAAGCAAAGTCTCATTCAACGTCACCCGGTGCCGCTACGCCGAGATGTACCGGGAATTGGGCATGTCGGACCTGGGCGGCATCTTCTCCTGCGGTCGCGACGGCGCGCTGTCCACGGGCTTCAACCCCCGCATCAATCTAACCCGCACTCAGACCATCATGGAAGGCGCAAGCCATTGCGACTTCCGC
>DAOUKX010000034.1:0-1680 GCA_034420855.1 Dehalococcoidia bacterium | reverse complement strand
TAGAGTGTGTCGTCAAATAGAGGTAAGAGATGATAAGTTGATGCTTCAATAGTGAAACAGGAGCATCATATGTCAGCGTCACATCGTCGGCACGATCTATCGGATCGAGTGTGGGACCGCTTGGAACCTCTTCTGCCAGGGGGCGCTGGCAAGGTTGGCAGGCCTGCCTTCGACAACCGCCTGTTTCTGAATGCTGTATTTTGGATTTTACGCACCGGTGCACCCTGGCGTGATCTGCCCCCGGACTACGGAGACTGGAAGAATACACATCGCCGTTTCTGTCGTTGGCGTGACCGGGACGTCTGGAGGAAACTGCTGGCTGAGGTGATTGATGAGCCTGACTTTGAGTGGTTGATGATTGACTCCAGTCATGTCAAGGTGCATCCCCATGCTGCGGGAGCAGCGGGAGGAAATCAGGAGATGGCGCGTACAAAAGGGGGCTGAACACCAAAGTGCATCTGGCGGTGGATTCCCATGGTATGCCGGTACGTCTGATTCTAACCGAAGGAACCACCGCTGACTGCTCTGAGGCAATTGCATTGATTGAGGACATCGAGGCGGAACATCTGTTGGCGGACAAAGGATACGATAGCAATGAAATCGTGGAGGCGGCGTTAGCTTTAGGAATGAACCCTGTTATCCCACCCAGAAGCAATCGTAAGAACCCTCGCGTGTATGATCGGCACCTATATAAACTGCGACATCTGGTGGAAAATGCCTTTCTCTACCTGAAGCAATGGCGAGGGGTGGCAACACGTTACGCTAAACGGGGAGACTCTTTCCTGGCTATCTGCCAAATACGCGCTCTGGTACTGTGGACTAAATTATTTTGACGACACACTCTAGGGTGAGGGTGAACTACAATTCAGTCATTCCCGTGAAAACGGGAATCCCGAAGGGCTCGCCGCTCGGCAATCCATAAAGGAATCGAGCTATGAAGATAGAACCGTTCGAGATAAACGTAAGCGATGAGGTCCTGGACGACCTGAATCATCGCTTGGAAACTGTGCGCTGGCCCGACGAGATTCCGGGAACGGACTGGGACTACGGCTCCAATCTGGGCTATCTGAAGGAGCTGGTCGAATACTGGCAGACCGATTTCGACTGGCGCGCTCAGGAAAATCTTCTCAATTCATTCCGGCACTTCAAGGCGGAAGTCGGCGGACTGGGCATTCACTTCATACACGAACGTGGTAAGGGGCCGGACCCCATGCCCCTGGTGATTACTCATGGCTGGCCCGGATCTGTCTTCGAGATGTACAAGATAATTCCTCTGCTGTGCGATCCCGCGTCTCACGGCGGAGACCCGGCGGACTCGTTCGATGTCGTAGCGCCCTCTCTACCAGGTTTCGGATTTTCGGACCATCGACAAGAGACGGGTGTGGAGGTCGGAAAGACCGCCGCCTTGTGGGTGGAACTGATGGCCGGACTCGGCTACCCGCACTTCGCGTCTCACGGCGGTGACATAGGGGCGGGTGTTGCTTCTCGATTGGGGCACGGCCATGCCGACAGCATGATAGGAATCCACCTGACTTCCGTCACCAGGCCCACGCCTTATCTCGGTCCTGGGTCCAGAGAACTTACCGACGCCGAAAAGACTCACATGAGCGAGCGCGAGGAGTGGCAGAGGTCGGAGGGCGGCTACGCTCACATCCAGGGAACCAAGCCTCAGACGCTCGC
>DAOUKX010000033.1:0-46617 GCA_034420855.1 Dehalococcoidia bacterium | reverse complement strand
CGGGCAACCCGTCACAGGCCACATTGAACTCTCTTTTTCCGTCATACCCGAATATGCTGCCAGGCTGCTGAGACTGAGGCGAATGGACGCAGCCGAGGTTCGGGCAAGGGATGTGTCCAACGCCATCAAGGGGGAGTTGGTGGCCAAGGTACTGGCGCTGGAGCTGTTTCGGTTCACGTCCGACGAATTGCGGGGCAATCGACGTCCACTGCAAGACATTTACGGCTCAACTCAAACGGAGCTTGCCTCCACATTCACCGGGTACGGTCTCCGCCTGGACAATTTCAACGTAAGCTGGGGCCTTACGCTTCAAGAACAGGAAAAGATCAAGGAAGACAGGCACAGGAGCGCCGTTCGAGACGTGGAGCGCGAGGGGGAGTTGGAGCAGGCGCGATGGCGGGGCGAACCGGCGAGGAGTACTGAAACCAGCGAACCGGAACTGTCTTCGTCCAGCGAGGAGTTGGATGAACCAGCAACGGTTGAAGATGAAGGCAGCGGGTACGATGGCGGCTCAGGAGAACCACCCAAGCCAAGCAACGATGAAGGGCAAGCGTGGGGATCCTTTAATCCCCGATGGGCGCTGGCGTTGACCCTGGCGACGGTAGTTGGGCTTGTGGGGGTATTGATATATTTCACAGTCTTTGACTCGTCCGCTGAAACTTCGGAAGAGCTGCCCGTCGCAATTCAGGATGCCGGGCTCACACCGCTGGAAGACCGTAACTGTTCCGACTTTGAGATGCAACCGGAAGCGCAGAACTTCTACGAGGGAGCAGGGGGCCCAAACTCAGACCCGCACCGACTCGAATTCGACGGAGATTGGGTGGCATGCGAGGAGCATTTCCAAGCTAGAGCATCTTCAAACACGCCGACGCCAACACTGCCCCTCGCTCCTACACCCACAGAGTCGGCTACATCCAACCCAATCAACGTTAATGTCACCATACCCACGCCTTCGCCAACACTGACGCCTGAATCGACAACCGTCCCGCCTCCCACGCCCGCTTCAAGCGCCGTACGCAGAACATCGGAACGTGCCAGGGGTGATTTGTCCTGCTTCGAGCCGGAATGTTCACGGCGGTCAGACCCGCTCAAAGACACTTTCGATAACTTCTTGGTAGAGGCTGCGTTTCTGAACCCAACCATGACAGATGGATTTGGATATGGGTTCACGATTGAAGGCGCGCTCCATGACGGCATCGCAGAGAACATTGAAATCAGGGTAGCCAATGACAGAACCTGGAGAGCGTACATCCAAAAGGTCGTCCATGAGACAATTCCGGTTAACGTGGACCAATGGCAACGCGAAATGGACGGCGGAGAGATTCCCGAACCAATTGTTGAAACCGGCTCCGGCGCCCCAAACAACCTCGAGGCCACCATATTTGGAGATGAAGGATGTCTCTACGTAAACGGCATTCTCATTTCGTGCTTTGACATTTCCGGGCGGTCATTGGCAAGGGAGATAATGGTCTCCTCAGAGATGGGAGATGTCCTGTATACCGGCTTTCGGGCGAGGGAAGCGCAGGCAGGGACTTAGGGGCAGAGTTTTGTAAACGACAAACACGCCTCGTGACCTATACCCACCAACTTCAACCACTCTCGTCCACATGTTTAATAACATTCTTCTCAATGGTGTATCATTAGAGTATGACACGCACAAATGTGGATATAGATGATCAAGCATGCGCGGAGGTGATGCGGCGATACCAGTTGAGAACCAAGCGGGAGGCTATTAACTTCGCCTTACGCTCCCTGGCTGCAGAGTCATTGTCGATTTCTGAGGCCCGGAGCCTTCGGGGCATCGGATGGGAAGGCGACTTGAACACGATGCGGTCTTCATCATCGCCGTGATTCTCGTCGACTCGTCGGCCTGGATCGAGTATCTGCGAGATACCGGAACCAGTGTCTGCGAGGAAGTTGATCGGTTACAAAATGAGGAGGCTGCCATCTGCGACATAATTCGCATGGAGATTCTAGCCGGCGCTCGCGACGAGTTGCACCTGGCAAACCTACGGGGACTTCTAGCTCGGGCGGTCATGATTCGTATCCTGCCCACGGACTATGATGACGCCGCAGCGCTCTATCGTCATTGCCGACGCCGAGGTGGTACCGTTCGCAATCTAGTCGACTGTCTTATTGCTTCGGTGGCCATTCGCGCCGGAGTTGCCGTTCTCCATAATGACGCAGATTTCGACACGCTGGCCCGTCATACGGATATGCAAGTGCATCAACCGAGCCATTGATAGCCTTCCTGTGCGATTGACACCCACTGCGTATTTTGATGCAATAGGGTCAGTACGCACCCGTGAATCCGGGGCAAGGAGGCGCCGTTATGACCAATACCATCGTATACGTTGGACTCGGTTCGGAGGGAGGCCCCGAGGGCCACGGCCTCTACCGTCGCTCTCTGGAGGGCGGCAACTGGGAACTGAGTGTGGACGGGCTTCCGGCCAACCCCGAAATCCGCGTTATTGTCATCTCGCCTAACGACTCTGGCGTCATTTACACCGGCGCTCAGGACGGACTATATCGCAGCGATGACAGAGGAGATTCCTGGGCAAAGATGGCGCTACCGGGGGAACCGGTGCCAATCTGGTCCGTGGCGTTCCACCCTCAGGACCCGCGCATAGTCTACGCCGGCGGGGAAGAAGCAAAGTTATACGTCTCTGAAGACGACGGGCAAAGCTGGGAGCTAATGCCCATCAACGCCACCTATCCTTCGGTAACGACGACACCTGCGATGCTGCCGAAGCGAATTATCGGCATCTCACTGGACCCGCATTCGCCGGAGGAGATGTACGCCGCCGTTGAGGTGGGTGGACTCCTCAAGAGCACCGACGGCGGCTCTACTTGGGAGAGCGTCAGCGAGGGCCACTACCAGAACGACGACCCGGTGGACATGCACAGCGTGTTGGTGAGCAGCCATCGTCCGCGGCACATCTCCACCATTTCGCGCATCGGGCTGTCCCGTAGCGACGACGGGGGAGACCACTGGTCGCCGGGGAGAATTCAGATGCTGAGCCAGCGCGGCACCTACTGCCGCGTCATCAGGGAGGATCCGCAGGACCCGAACACCCTCTACGTGGGAGCGGGGCCGGAGTTCCGGGGCAAACCCGGCGCTCTGTTTCGCAGTCGGGACGGGGGCGACAGCTGGAACCAGGTGAACATGGGGCTGACGCTGAACTGCACCCTCTTCGGTTTCGCCATCAACCCCACAGATTCCAGCCAGATGTACGCCGCCACCCGTGAAGGCCAGGTGGTGGGCAGTCACGACGGCGGGAAGACGTGGCAGGACTGCTCTCTTCCTGAAGGGGTAAGCGAAGTCAACGCCCTGGCGATTGGCTGAGCTCGACCCCACCGGCAGCAAAAACCTGCATCCGTTTCAGCGATGGCAGACGCTAACCCTTGCCGCAATGCCGCTTGCCGTCTATCCTTGTGATGGTTAGTTTCCAGCGATATCGCCAATACAATCTGTTAGGAGAACCAGTATGTCCGCAGTGCCCGCCACAACGGTAATCAAAGCCAAGACAGTCATCGACGGCAAGAGCGACAAGGCCCTGGAACACGCCGCCGTAATCGTCGAGGGAGACGCCATCAAGGAGGTGGTCCAAGGAGATTTTTCGAATCTGCCCAGCGGACCCCACGTTCGCACCCTGGACCATTCGGACGCATACCTGCTGCCCGGTCTGGTGGACGTACACACGCACCTGATCTTCGGCGTGTACGGTTCCTCCTACGAGGAGGTGGTGGAGAATGACTCCGACCAGATAATGCTGCTGCGGGCGGCCCAAAACGCCCTCACCCACCTGCACGCCGGCGTGACGACGATGCGGGAGAACGGGGCACGAAACCGGGTAACCTTCGACCTGCGGGAAGGGGCACGACGAGGGTACGCGACCACACCGCGGCTCTATCTCTGCGGACGGCCCGTCACTCACACCGGAGGGCACTTCTACTGGTGCAACCAGGAGGCCGACGGGGTTGACGGGGTGCGGGCCGCCGTGCGGGAGCTAGTGAAGGATGGCGCAGACCACATCAAGATAATGGCCGCCGGAGGGGGCACGGCGATTACCGACAATCGGAAACCTTCCTACAGCGTTGAAGAATTGCGAGCCATCGTGGACGAGGCCCATAATTTCGGAAAGCTCACCACCGCTCACTGCCTGGCCACTCAGAGCCTGGTAAACGCTCTGGACGCGGGAGTGGACATGATTGAGCACGCCGGGTTCATCGAGCCCGACGGGTCATACAAGTTCTACCCGGAAATCGCCAATCGAATCGCAGAGCAGGGTGTGTACGTAAGCCCCACGGTGCAGACGGGATATCGCCAGCGGGAGGTGCTGCTGGCCAGGGAGCTGGAACGGCCCCTCGACTCCGAGGAGCAGGGCAGACTGGACGGACTGAAGGCAAAGTGCGAAAGTCAGCTTGAGTTTCTGGGCCGGATGTGGACCGAGTGCGGCATCCAGATAATCTCTGGCACCGACGCTATCCAGATCTTCGGGGACTACTGCCTGGGGCTGGAGTTGATGGCGGAGGCGGGCATGAGCAACATGGACGTGATTCGAGCTTCCACCAGCGAGGCGGCCACGTCCATTGGCGCGGGGGATATCTTCGGCAGCCTGGGCCCAGGCATGGGCGCTGACATGGTCGTGGTGGACAAGGACCCGCTGGAGGATATTCGCGCCCTTCGATCCATGAGGATGGTGATGCGGGCAGGCGAGCAGGTAGTCTAGGCGTCATTCAAGCGGTGATTAGGGCAGTTTGCGGGCTGCCTCTAGAGATGGCGATTGCGCCATTCGTCGTGCCTCAACCGTCGTCCTTCGACAAGCTCAGGATGAGCGATAGGGGCAGAGGGATGCCCTAACTTCAGCGGTGGGAGAGTCGGGCGCGAGGGCCTGTTTCCGGCACCATAAGTCCCACCACCAGGAGGCCCAGAGAAAGCACAGCCCACAGAATGAAGCCAGGGACGAAAGAGCCGAACCCGTCGGTCATGAACCCCACGGTCATTGGGCCAATGATGGCGATGCCACTGGCCACGGCGAACATCGTCGCCCAGGCCACGGCCACCTGTCCTTCGGATATCCCCTTCAGCTCCATAGGTACCGTCAGGAGGACTGGCAGGTAGAGGAAGCTGCCAAATCCCAGGACAATTACGGCGGCGTAGATTATCGCTTCGTTCTGGAACAGGAAGGTGCCGACTCCGGCGAGTCCCACCATAGCTCCGGGAATCACGAGGAAGGGCTTTCGGATCCCCAGGCGGGCGCTGAGGAACCCGCCTGTCAGGGAGCCAATCACGCCCACGACGGAGATTATGCCCACAATGGAACCCGCCTTGGTCAGGGACATGCCGAATACCTCGTTGTAGTAGGTGGGCAGCCACGTTGTCAGTGCCAGGTAGTGGGCAAAGGCGGCCCCATCGGCCAACCCCAGCAGGAGGACGGTCTTAAAGCGAACGGCCATGGCCATTTCCCTGAGGGACACCCTTCGCACCTTGCCTTCTGCATCGAGGGAGGGCACCCGTCCGAAGGCAAGCCATAGCGCCCCAACTATCAACATAGCCATGCCGAAGAGGACGAAGGTAGTCTGCCAACCGATGGCGAGAGAGAGGGGCCCGGAGGTGAAGGTGCCGACGGCGATGCCGAGGGTGAAGAAGGTCATGTGCAGGCTGTTCATGACCGGCAACTCTCTGACGTTGAACCACCGCATGAGGATGGGCGCGGTGGCGGGCATGACGACGACGAAGGCCATGGCATATATCAGCCGCAGCACCAGCAAGGCTACAAAATGTTCCGCGAGGAAGGTGAGGGCCATGGCGGCGGCTACCACGCATCCGACGGCGAAGACCAGTCTCAGGGGCGCCTTGGCTGCCAGCATTCCGCCGGGGATGACGAACATGGCCTGGGCAATCAGCACGCCTGACACGAGGGAGCTGGCGGCTCCCCGTCCGACGTCGTATTCCTCGATGACGAGGGGCATGACGGGGGTAATGACGGAGAAGTTGGCTCCATAGAAAAGGTTGAACAGCAGGATTATCCCTGCTATCACAAATCGATATCTGCTCTTCTTTGGGTCCAACGTCATCTCTTGGGCGGGCGCATCCCGGCCAGCTTCCAGTCGCTCAGCCGGGGGAGAATATATTAGACGGGGGAGGGGAGTTTGTCATTCCGAGCGGTTTCCATGCTGGACACGAACATGAAAAGACTGTAATTTTTTATGGTTGTTTCAAACACACTCTGAGCCAGTTCATACCTCCGAGGAGCGATGATGACCGAGTCCTCTGCCTACCGATTGCCTTCCAACGTCCGCCCTATGGCCTACCGGCTGGCGTTGACGCCGGACCTTGAGAATTTTGAGTTCACAGGCCAAGTTTCCATTGACGTCGACGTTGCCGAACCTACTGGGCGGATTCTGCTGAACGCCGCCGAGCTTGAAATTGCATCTGCGACCGTCACCGATGAATTCGGTGTGTCTATTCCCGCTTCCGGGATACTCCTGGACGAGACGCGGGAGCGGGCCTCACTGACGTTCCCAAGGGCAATCCCAAGGGGAACCGCAACGCTGTCCATGGAATTCACCGGCATCCTGAACGACCAGCTACGTGGCTTCTACCGGTGCCGCTACACGGACACCGACGGAGCCGAGCGGAACATGGCCGCCACGCAGTTCGAGGCGACGGACGCCCGCCGGGCCTTTCCATGCTGGGACGAGCCAGCCGCAAAGGCCACCTTTGATCTGACCCTTCGGATTCCTTCGGAGCTTACCGCCGTATCGAACACGATGCCGCAATCCGAATCTCTCGCAGGAAACGGGACGAAGGAAGTCCGCTTCGCCCCAACGCCCAAGATGTCCACGTACCTGCTGGCCTTCGTGGTTGGCGACCTGGCCGCGGTTGAAGAGCGCGCGCCCAACGGCACGCTGGTACGCATCTGGGCCACCCGGGGCAAGGAGGAGCAGGGCCGATTCGCCCTGGATACGGCCGTCGACCTTCTTTCTTACCTGGACTTCTACTTCGGCATTCCCTACCCGCTGGAAAAGCTGGACCACATCGCCCTGCCGGACTTCGCGGCGGGGGCGATGGAGAACTGGGGGGCGATTACGTACCGGGAGATTGCCTTGCTATTCGACCCCGCGAACTCAGCTTCTAACACCCGGCAGCGGATCGCGGAAATCGTCGCCCACGAGATGGCCCACATGTGGTTCGGCGACCTGGTGACTATGGAATGGTGGGACGACCTGTGGCTCAACGAGAGTTTCGCATCCTGGATGGGCAACAAGGCGGTGGACCACATCCGGCCGGAGTGGGACATGTGGACGCAGTTCGTATTCCAGGACACCAACGGGGGGCTGAGCCTGGACGGACTGAAGAATTCGCACCCCATTGAGATGCAGGTGACAAATCCGGCGGAGATAGGCGAGCTTTTCGACGCCATCAGCTACAACAAGGGTGGCGCGGTGCTCCGGATGCTGGAGGACTTTCTGGGAGAGGAGACCTTCCGGCAGGGAATTCATCACTATCTGAAGAGCCACCAGTACGGCAACGCCCGCACGGAGGACCTGTGGGCGAGCCTGGATGAGGTATCCGGCAAGCCCATCACGACTATTATGAACACCTGGGTCAAGCAGGCCGGCTATCCGGTCCTGGCCGTGGAGGAGAGCGCCGTCGACGGCGGCCTTGCCCTCTCCCTCGAGCAGCGCCGGTTCCTCTACGACTCGCTGCTGAACCCGGAGGATGAAGACGGCTCTCAGTGGCAGGTGCCGGTGAGCATCCGTCAGGCGGGCGCGGAATCGAAAGCCACAGCGCTGATGGAGGGGACCTCTTTGAACGCAGCCCTGGAGTCGGCAGACAACGTGGGATGGGTCAAGGTCAACGCCGGACAGACAGGTTTCTACCGGGTCAACTACGAGGCGGACCAGTGGAAGCGCCTGGGGGACGCGGTAGGCGCAATGGAGCTGCCCGCAACGGACCGGCTCGGCCTGCAGAACGACGCCTTTGCTCTCATGCGCGCCGGCTTCCTCTCTCCCGCCACCGTCCTGGCCCTGGCGGAGAACTATCGGGGCGAGACCCACGTTTCCGTGTGGAGCGACCTGGCATCTAACCTGGCTTCCCTCGACAACGTAATCGGCGGCCAGCCCTATTATGCTTCATTCGCACCTTTCGCCCAGAGCATTTTCAGAAACGCGGCCCACAAGATTGGCTGGGAGCCGCAGTCCGACGAGGGGCACATGGACGCGCTCCTACGCACGACACTCCTGGGGAACCTGGGGGCGTACGGGGACGAAGCGACAATTCGCGAAGCTCAGGCCAGATTCGACCGGTTCCTGGAACAGCCAGACTCGCTGCCGCCCGACTTGCGGGGTACGGTGTTCGCACTGACGGCGCAGGCAGGGGACGGGGATACCTTCGACACCTTCCTGCAGCTGGAGGATGCGACGGACCTGCAGGAGGAGAAGATACGGCGGCTTCGGGCTTTGACTCGTTTCGAGCAGAAAGACCTGTTGCAGAAGACGCTGGAACTTACCCTCAGCCCGCGGGTGCGCTCCCAGGACACGGTGTCGCTGGTAATCGGGGTGGCAATGAACCGGCACGGCGGAGACCTGGCGTGGCAGTTCGTGAAGGACAACTGGGACGAGTTCAATCGAAGGTACGGCGCGGGCGGGTTCGCCATCATGCACCTGGTCAGCATCATCGGTCGGTTCACGACGCTGGAGCACGCCGCCGACGTGGAGGCATTCTTCGCCGAACATCCGGCGCCGGGGGCGCAGCGGACTATCCAGCAGTCGTTGGAGCGCATCCGCATCAACGCCCGGTGGCTGGAGCTGCGGGGAGCGGAGGCTGGCGAGTGGTTGACTGCAAGGGGCTAGTTCCAGACTTGACTGCCTTCATGGGTATCCTCCAGGACGTTGAACCAGGCTAATCTTCCTCCTTTGACCGCGTCCTTCCCGTTCAAAGTAGATTGGCGAATGCCGACGGCCCTGCTGGGCCTGCTTTTATTGGCGGTCATGGCCATCGCCTGCCATCGCGCCGACCCGACGGAAGACCCGGGGATGGTGTTCATCTACGCCGCACGGGAAGAGCAGCTGGTGGGGCCTGTGGTGGAGCGATTTCATGAAGAAACGGGCATAGCCGTGGCGGTAAAGTACGGGGGCACGGCGCAGATGACGGCTACCCTGCTGGAGGAGGGAGGCGCAAGCACCGCCGACGTGTTCTGGACGCGGGACCCCGGCGGCCTCGGTGCCCTTTCCGACAGGCTGAAGACGCTGCCGCCGGACATTCTGGAACGGGTGCCGGCGTCGGCCCAGTCGGAAGACGGGTTGTGGGTGGGGATAACGGCGCGGGTGCGTACGCTGGTCTATTACCCTGGGCGGGTGGCTCCCGGGGAACTTCCCCGCTCGTTGCGGGACCTGGCGGACGCCCGGTGGAAGGGACGGGTGGGGTGGTCTCCCACCAGCGGGCCGACGCAGACGATGATTACGTTCATGCGCGCCGACTGGGGGGAGGAGGAGACCCGCCGGTGGCTGGAGGACATGGAGGAGAACGGGGCGGTGAAATTCGACGGGCATACATCGGTGGTGGCGGCGGTCAACCGGGGAGAGGTGGACGCGGGACTGGTGAACCACTACTACGCGCACCGGTTCAGGCAGGAGCAGGGCGAAAGCGTCGCCGTTGAGAACCATCATTTGCCGGAGCAGGGCCCGGGCAACCTGGCGATGATATCGGGCGCGGGTGTGCTTCAGTCGGCGCGGAACGAGGGCAACGCGCACGCGTTTCTGAGATACCTGCTATCGGCGCAGGCGCAGGCGTACTTCGCCCATCAGACCTTCGAGTACCCGATGGTGGAGTCGATACCCGTCCATGAGGCGCTGACGCCTTTGGGGGAGATCAACACGCCGGAGGCTGACATGGACGATTTGTCGGACCTGGAGGGGACGCTGTCGCTGCTGCGGGAGGTTGGGGTGGTGCCGTGAGGGGGGAGGGCGTTGAGGCTTGGCGCGTTCCTAACCTATCAATTGCAGGATGACATTCAGCCCGCCCAGGAACAAGCCTACTCCGCTGATGGTTGCTACCATCAACACCCTCAACGCCTTGATGTCCCCGCGTACTTCAGCCAAGTCTGCTTTAGTGGCGTAATGCTGGCGGAATTCATCCCGCAATAACGCTATTTCATCGCGCATCATCGTGCGCATGGACGCCAGTTCTTCTCGCAGTTCAACTCTGGTAATGGGCTGTTCGGCCATTGCCATTATTTTCCTCCAAATATCTGTGCACAAAGCTTATCAGAAACAGTTGTGCTTTGGCAAGTAGTGTTTGTCTCACCGGCGGAGATCAACACGCTGGAGGCTGACATGGACGATTTGGCGGACCTGCAGGGGACGCTGTCGCTGCTGCGGGAGGTGGGGGTGGTGCCGTGAGGGGGGAGGGGCCACGACATGCTTTTTTTGTGGACGTTAAGTTACGAGACGGACGTGAGGGAAGTTCTCATGCCATTCGTCCCACTCGTCGATTCGAATAACACGTCCCTTATCAATCTCAAGGCTAATGAGCTCCGCACCCAAACAGGCCAAACAATGAGGGAATGCCTCGTTAAATCCATCCAAATCAAGGTAATAAGCTTCTTCATTGCAGTCCTCACACTTTAGCACTAATTCATCCGCCACGAGGTTCCTCCCGCTTTAAATAGGCTTCCAAGGTCAGTCAAAATCCGAGACCGACCGTTGGGGCGCAGATCCTAACGATCGCTAAACCCCAATGTCAAGCATCGGGAAAAATTCCTTTTTCCCGATGCGGACTTGGACGACCCTTCGGCCTTGGAGGCGATGCTATCGCCACTTTAAGGAGCAGGAATGGTGCGTAGGGGAGGCTATACGCCGTATTCCAAGTACTTGATGCGAGCCGCCATGTACGCAGAAGCCCAAGCTTGCGCATCCTTTCCGGTCCGATTGGGATTCCGATGGTTGGCAATGGATTCGCGGACTGAATCTCTAAAGATTTCGGCCGCAGCACCATTCTCAATCATCTCAATTGGGTTGATTCCCTTTCCCCATACCCATTTTCCTTTTGCTTCCACCAGCATAGCTCGAAAAGCGCTCAACACAGGATAGATGTAACCTGTTGGTATGTTGTACTGCGTAGTCTTCTTAATGAAGGGTAATTCCCTGGGTTTCTTTAAGTTCGATTTGACGCCTATCAAACCGCCAAATCTACCAGAAGAACCCGGAGAGGCCCCAATGCTGTTGTATGTTGGGGGAAGACAAAACTGAATTGCGTCCCACATCTCAAGGGCGTCACCTGCAATTCCGTAGAGCTTTTTGTAATCCTCATTCCTATCCTTAAATCGCTTAAGGCAAGCGGCCTTGCCGTTGTACGCGACAATCGGCTGCTTCTTCTCCTTGATGTAGTTGGGGTCCAGAGCCGTGAGAAGGCCAATCAGTTCCCGGACGTCAAACTGTCCTTCGTCGTTCTCTTTCCAAATGATGATTTTCGACTTCTCTTCCCCGATAGCACACTTTAGGTCTTCAAAGGCTCCTTCCAAGTTCAGGAGGCTCTTTGACTCAACTTGCTTCGAGGTATTACGAGCCTCTACGACCGACGGGATTTCCCCATTTTCGAGACCGGTAAAGATCTCCAGATTGCAGAATCCATCCTGCCCGTTCTCTTCGGGACGCTCGTCTAGGATTGCACGAAGGGTGTGACCCCCATCCAAGACACCGTGGAACTCGCGGTCATCAAAGCTTAGAGTTACGGCGTTCTTCTTGTTATCGAAGTGGATCTTGGATGCAACTATCGTGATGCCGCGGTTGTATGTGGCGAACCACTCAGGCTTCTCGTTGAGGGTCTCGCGAATGGCCTTTGGCACCCTTCCCTTGTCGGAAGACTCTCGGGCATTTACCTCAAGCCAACCGTTCCAGTCATCGGGAATTTGGGCAACGGGAACTACGGCGTAGTAACGTCTGAGGTCTTGGCCTCCATTGCTATTGGCCGAGGGGTGTGCGAAAAGGCGGGAAAAGGATTCCGTGGAAAGCGTGCAGTTATACATCTCTTACTCCTTCCGGTGCGCTCTTGCATCCGGGGAGGCTTTCGCCCCAACCAGAGAAGCCACGTTGGACTTGCCCTGATCCCATAGTCCTCATTTTCAGACTTATGGCTTATTTCCAAATTTAAGGACATCAGCGTTTCGGGGGCTGATCAAGGTCAGTTTCTCTATGCTCCCCTTCCTGCCGCATTCCCGCAATTGCCGGTTGCTGCGGGGTGTGCTAGATTGCGGTGGATAGGGGGCTGGTTTGAAACAGCCCCTCCCGGGAATGTACGTGGGTGGAGTGGGCGGCAGTTCATGCGAGTGCCATTTTGCCTATTGATATAGTTCGCCCTCTGCTGATACCCTCGTTTCCATGAATAATCTTCTTCAACTAACCCTCGAGCCCGCACCCGAATTTGTCCCACGGGATGACTCGTTTCCTCATTTTTTTGAAACGAGTAACCCCGCTTTTTCGCATTCTCAGGCGTGAAATTCTCCTTTTAGGCCCAAACTCGTTTCCAAAACGAGTCCCTCACCCCCATCCCTTCGACAAGCTCAGGACAGGTAAAGGGATTTAGACGTTAAGGAGTTGATGATGGCTAACGAAAGCTATGGTGTGAAGTTTGAGCCTCATATCCCGCTGCGGTTGGGGGATGGGACAATGTCCTACGTAGACGTGTTCCGGCCGGACGCGCCGGGGCGGTTTCCCGCGCTTCTCCAGCGGACGCCCTACGACAAGGGGTCGACGGGGAGCCGTGGCGGGCCTGTCGACGCCATTCGAGGCGCGATGAACGGGTACGCCGTCGTCATTCAAGACGTGCGGGGCCGGTACAGCTCCGAAGGCGAGTTCTACACCTTCGTCAACGAGTCGGACGACGGGTATACGTCGGTGGAGTGGGTGGCCTCGCAGCCCTGGTGCACGGGCAAGGTGGGAATGTACGGCGTGTCCTACGTGGGGGCGACGCAGTGGCTGGCGGCCAGGGCCAACCCGCCGTCGCTGGCGGGCATCGCGCCCGGCGTGACAGCCTCCGACTACCACGAGGGCTGGGCATGGCAGGGCGGGGCCTTCGAGCTTGGCTTCAACCTGTCGTGGGCCGTGGGGCCGCTTACCGCCGCCAACTGGGGCAATCTTTCGCAGAGGCTGGGTCTCTCTCAGAAGCAGCTGGAGAAAGTCATCCACGCCAAGGACAACCTGACCGACGGCTACCTGCATCTGCCTATGGAGGATGTGCCGGACCTGAAGGGCGGGCTGGCGCCGTACTACTACGACTGGCTGGCGCACCCGGAGTTCGACGACTACTGGAAGAGCGTCTGCATCGCCGAGTCGCACCCCACCATCGACGTGCCCTCGCTGAACTGGGGCGGATGGTACGACATCTTCCTGGGCGGCACCATCGACAACTACGTGAGCATGCGTCAGAAAGGGGCGACGGAGGCAGCGCGGAAGGGTCAGCGGCTGCTCATCGGGCCGTGGATACACGGAAATGCGCCCATTGACGTTGCAGGGCAGTTCCACTTCGGGACGCGGGCGTCTTCGCCGGTGCTGGACCTGCCGGGGATTATTCTGAGGTACTACGACCACTGGCTGAAGGGGGAGGACAACGGCGTGGCGGAGGAGAAGCCGGTGCGGATTTTCGTGATGGGGGAGAACGTGTGGCGGATGGAGGACGACTGGCCGCTGGAGCGGGCCGTGCCGACCAACTTCTACCTGCACAGCGGGGGAAAGGCAAACACCCTGAACGGCGATGGCAGTCTGAGTACGGACTCGCCGAGGAGCGAGCCGCCGGACGTTTACGCGTACAATCCGCTGGACCCGGCGCCGACCCAGGGTGGTGGGTTGTGCTGCGACCCCGCGTTTATGATGTCGGGGGCCTACGACCAGCGTCCCATCGAGGCGCGGGCGGACGTGCTCGTTTACAGCACACAGGAACTGGAGCGGGACACGGAGGTGACGGGGCCGGTTGTAGTGACGTTGTATGCGTCGAGCTCGGCGGTGGACACGGACTTCACGGCCAAGCTGGTGGACGTGGAGCCGTGCGGATGCGCCCGCAACCTGACGGACGGGATTATTCGGGCGCGGTACCGGACGCCGCGGACGGCGGCGAGCCTGATTCAGCCCGGCGAGGTGTACGAGTACACGATTGATCTTTGGGCGACGAGCAACGTGTTCAAGAAGGGGCATCGGATTCGGCTGGAGGTTTCAAGCAGCAACTTCCCGCGGTTTGACCGCAACCCGAACACGGGCGGGCCGATAGGGTCGGAGACGCGGCTGGTGTCGGCGCTGCAGACGGTGTTCCACGACGGGGAGTATCCGTCCCACGTGACGCTGCCGGTGGTGCCGCGGGGGTAGGGAGGCTACAGCCTGACGTAAGCCGTGGCTGTTTGACTTGCAGGTTCGCAAACAGTTGTGCGAAACTTGCTGTTCATGAACGGTTACGTAACACAACGAAGATTTGCGATAGTCGTCCTTGCGACGGTGGTGGTGGGGCTTGTGGCGTTTGTGGGGGCGTGCGCGGTTGTTTATGAGACCGAGTGGCTTATTGACCAAGAATTTGGTGATGAACTATACGCCAACACACCTTCTCTCCATCCGCCCCAGTGGTCAAAGGATGGATTAAAGATGATTATTAGTCAGGGGCAGGGCAGTTACCTCGTTGACTTAAGCGACGGCGGCGTAACCCTAAAGGATGTCGTTGTTAAAGAAAAGTGGGATGAGAATTATGCGGTAATCTCCCCAGACGGGTCGCTCTTAGCCATTTCGTCGTGGAGACAAGATGGCGACGAGGATGTTTTTGGGATTGGTGTCTCCAACCCAGACGGGTCCGATTATCGCAATTTGACGAGAAGTAGAAATGATCAATATCTCTGGGGCTGGTCGCCAGACGGCGACCGTCTCTCCTTCACCTCCTTCAAGCGCTCTCGAGACGGCTCCCGCTCCTTTAGCCTGTATACGATGACGCCGGACGGCTCCTCCCCGCGAAAACTTGTTGACCAAGGCCCAGTTGGTCATCCCGAATGGTCTCCCGACGGTCAGAGGATTGCATTGGGATTTATAAAGATAAGTTGACATTTCCGCTACCGCCACACACAGGCGAACACCGATCTGCTCGAATTGGATAGGGTATTACGTTGGCACCTAAGGCCAAGCGAGAGTGCTTGAGCTGAGACCCTTTCAACTGTGGAGTGGTGCTTCTCCACATATGCACAGCCCAAATACTGCCCACCCTCATCAGCAAATATCTGGTTCGTGTTGCAATAGTCCTCACCATCCACAAAAACATCTAGGCCAAACTCTCGGATGTCGAAAGCAGGGTCGGCTTCAACCCGTAAACGAGTTGGTGAATTGGGATCTTGCGACAAGTAGACCCAGAGATTCGCTCTGGTGGCGTCAGCCAGACCATCATTCGATGAGGGCGTTGGGCTTGGCTCTGGTGTCGGAGTCACAACAATAGTGACCCCCTTTGGCCCTTGGGGACCTTCCTCACCCTGCTCTCCCTGAGGCCCTTGTTCCCCAGGGCTTCCCTTTGGTCCGGTTGGGCCAATCGCCCCTCGTCTACCTTGAGGGCCAGCCTCGCCAGTCTCACCTTGGTCACCCTTCTCGCCCTGCGGACCCTGTAGCCCACGTTCTCCCTGCTTTCCTTCCGGCCCAACCTCTCCCTGTGGCCCCGCTGGCCCTGGAGGCCCTTGCGGGCCTGGATACTCCTGCATGATACGGCGCACATCGTCCTCAGTGAGAGTGTCCGGCTGACTGCAACCGAAGACAGGAATGAGGAGCAGGACTAGAGAAGCAAGTAACCAACGCATGAAGCCCCCTTGAAGGTAGGATTAGGCACTTGCCAAGGTTACCCGTGTCCTCTGAACCGCAAGGGGGCATAGGGTGCCCACCCATTCCCCGGGGGTTCAGAAGACCATACAACCGATGTAACACTTGTAACCTTGGCGGCATAAAGCCTACTCCTGATTCCTGTCCTTTACAAGGGATGCCCTTTGATAGCTGTTAGTCCCTGATAAGATTGGCATACTCCGTTTTGCGGAGGCAGGCTTCCAGGCGCTTCTTCTCCTGCATCGCTTCCGCCAATGCCGTCAATTCTCGGTGCAACTTTTCAGTAGATACTTCATCAAAGGAGAGGATATCATCGTCGATGATAAATGCGGTGGTAGGTGGCACCTTGTAGCCGTCGCTTACAGCGATTTCTGACCCAGGGGAATCGTCGATGCGATCCAACACCCTGCGGATATTTCTGGCTCTGCAATGGATGGAGTCGCCTATCAGACTCACTTGTTCAATGGCTTTACTGTAGGCTTTGAGAACCTCCATCACTCTGTCATTTTTCCTGTTCATGCTGTCAACTCCCTGTATGTTAACCGCTTGCCAATGCAGCCCCGCACCAGTTCAGCCATTTGGCTGAGGGTGTCTTTGGGGCGGATGTTGTAGCGGCCCTCGAATTCCGTGATGTAGCGCCCCAGGTGCTTTACGCTCATCCAGTGGTAAATGCCGATGTACCCACGCTTGAGGAGCGCCCAAAAGCTCTCAATCCCGTTCGTGTGAGCCATCTCGTTGACGTACTCGCCTGCGCTGTGATTGACGGTCCAATGAGGGAAGGGGAGGCCGAAATAGGCGGGGCTTTCGTCTGTGTAGATAGTAGCTCCCAATTCAGCCTTATCTACAATGAAGGATTGCAGGTTTAGGGCGTCGGTTTTCTCCACCACCTGGGCGGATACTTGGCCGCTGGCCCTATCCTTAGCTCCCACAACTGCGGTCTTTCCAACCGGACCACGGCCTGCTTTCAGCTTCTTGGATTCATGCTTGTTCTTCTCCTTGCCGCCGATGTACGTCTCGTCGGCTTCAACAGGGCCGGAGAAGAGGGGATCTCCGCCGCTCATAGCTTCTCGAATCCTGTGACCCAGGAACCAGGCCGACGGCTGAGATATGTCCAAATCCCGATGGAGCTTCATGCTGGAGATGCCCTTCAAGTTCGTGAGAATCTGATAGAACGCTATCGCCCATTTTCGGAGGGGGATCTTGGATGATTCCATCACAGTCCCAACCTTGACGCTGAAGTAAGACCGACAATCGGTGCACCAGTAAGGCATAGGCTTGGCATTTGGGACTTCCCTCGTGCGCTCACCATTGCACCTGGCACAGGCCCTACCATTGGGCCAACGGATGTGTTCAAACCAGTTACGGGCGGCATCTTCATCAGGGAACATCTCCATCAGTTCGACTATCCCAATGCCCTTGCGGAAACTTTTGCCTGCCATATCAATTACCCCTTCTTGATTCTGAGGTAATCGTAGCAGTTTTAGGCCCATTTGTCAAGTTATCTTTATAAATCCCATTGCATTCTTAAGGGGCTCGCATATATACGTCGTCGACCGAAATGGATCCAACCTTAGCAAACTGGTTGAGGCCGATAGTCCACCCGCCTGGTCTCCCGATGGGAGATCCATAGCTTTTCTGCGGGGGGACAACCGAGATTCCCTGTTCGTTATCAACGCGGACGGTTCAGGGTTGCGGAAAATTGTCGACATTGACCCCATCTTCGGCCAAACAACTGGATGGGTCGGAATTCCTTATCTATCCTGGTCTTCGGACGGTTCAGAAATCCTCCTGCAAGACCATCCCTTGATTCGGGTCATGGTGGATGGCGCGGCTTCTCATGGCGGAGGATCCCCCTACGCAGTATTTATCGGACCGGAGGACTGGCGGGAAGCTGTCGCATTATGGTCTCCAGATGGTTCAAGGATTGCTGTTTCAATCCCATATAGAGACAGATATTGGGCCAATGACGGAGACGTGATATTTTTTACCATGGCCCGGGATGGATACGATAAGCGGGTGCTAGTGATGGTAACCGCTTATGGGGAAGCCTATGCGGTCCCGAACGAGCCGTGGGAGGGGGAAGGGGAGTGGGTGTGGCAGACTCCTTAGGGGTATGGGCATTGTTTGACTTGGTGGGGTGGCGGTGGTAGTTTTCGGGCGTAGTGGAATTTTCCAGTTTTTGAGGGAGGTTGCGCCAGTTGTATACAAAGAAAATGTTGGGCATGGAGGAGAGCCAGGCCGCCATTGCCGCCATGATTGCGGAGTTCAAGAAGGACCCGGATAACCCGCCCGCCGCCTTTGCCGTGGTGGACGAACAGGGGCTTCTGCTGGCCTACGCTCGCACGGACGGATCACGTCCCATTATTTCCAGGAATGCCATACGGAAAGCGTACACCGCCTCGCTGCGGGGCATGACCACGGAGACCTTCTTCGAGGAGGTGCGGAACAGGGGCTGGAGCGTGGCCGCCATGGGTGACCCCATGCTCATTGAAGTGCCCGGCGGCGTGCCGGTCATCGACCCTTCGGACGGGGCGGTGCTGGGCGGCGTCGGTGTGGCAGGGCTGCCTCCGGGGCCGGGCGACGACGATATCGCCGAGGTGGGCGTACTGGCCACGGGGTATTCGCCGATACCTCTCAAGCCGGGCTAGATCTTTCTCCCTTGACCCGGAGACGGGTCTGCAAATCTGAGTGTTTATCGCATTTCGTATACAACGTATACAAGAGTGAGGTGAGCGGCCATGCTGGAATTCTTCGGACATCTGGAAAGACTGGCCTCGGACCTTTATCCGTGGCGATGGCTGATTCTGGCGATCGTGCTGGTGGTGGTCGCCGCCGTTCTCCATTTCGCGTATAGACGAGGCTGGCACACCTACGTGTGGGAGCGTCGGATACGCTTCGGCATCATAGGCGCACCGATTCTGGCGTTGCTGCTGTTCATCGCGTGGGACCTGGGGTCTCCATTGTTCATCAACAAGACGGTGGAGGAGGAGTTTCCCTTCGCTTCCGCCGCGGTGATGCCCGCGGGGATGGAAATGGAGGATGCGGAGATGGCTATGGAGGTGATGTCCAGGGTGGACATGACAGCCATGGAGGATATGCCCGAGGAGATGATGGAGATGCCAGGCGGGCCGGAGAGACTGAAGTCAGGCATGTTCAGCGACAGGGACAGGATACACAAGGGCAGCGGCGAGGCGATTCTCTATCGGGGTGAGGACGGGTCTCACGTGCTGCGGCTGGAGAACCTGAACGTGACGAACGGGCCGGACCTGCACGTGCTGCTTTCGCCGCATCCGAACCCCGACAACCGGGAAGAGGTTAAGGCGCCGGGATACTTCAGCCTGGGGCCGCTGAAGGGGAACCGGGGCAACCAGAATTACCCTATTCCCGCCGACGAGGACCCGAGTGCGATTGGCAGCGTCATCGTCTATTGCGTACCCTTCCAGGTTATCTTTACCATCGCACCGTTGATGGAGAGGTAGCGGCCATTTAAGAGGACTGGTTAGGGAGGAATGCGGGTAAAGAGTAGGTTCTCGCGAAGGCAGGAACAAGAAGAGGGATCAGGCGGCAGGAAGGACTGACGGCATTCTGCTGGTGTGAGACAATGGCCCAGCCATGCTGATGCCTCCGTTTGTGAACATTTACCGCCGCCTCAGCGGGGCTTT
Source organism: Dehalococcoidia bacterium (assembly GCA_034420855.1). Lineage (GTDB taxonomy): Bacteria > Chloroflexota > Dehalococcoidia > Lucifugimonadales > JAPULR01. Next base: position 27,118 of record DAOUKX010000033.1, on the reverse strand, counting down.
CTATGGGTGGAAGATGGTGGGGATCAGCTTCTTCATCCTCACCCTGGCCTCCCTCGTGTCCTTTCAGGGAACGGGGACTTTCGTTGTAGCCCTTGAGCGACATTTCGGCTGGAGTCGGACGGTCCTTTCCGGCGCATTCGCCCTGACGCGCGTTCAGGGAGCGGCGCTGGGCCCAATCGAAGGGGTCCTCATCGACAGATTCGGGCCGCGCCGAATGGTGATGGCGGGGTTCCTGGTCATGGGAGCCGGGTTTGTCCTCTTCTCGCTGGTGCAGGAGGCGTGGCACTTCTACGTGGCCTTCGTGGTCATCAGCCTGGGAGCCGGTCTCGGAGGATGGCTGGCGATGATTGCGGCGGTGAACAACTGGTTCATCAAGCATCGGGCGTTGGCCCTTTCCATCGGGATGTCGGGCACTCACGTGGCCGGGTTACTGGTGCCCGTTCTGGCGCGCAGCATCGAGTCCTTCGGCTTCGAAAAGGTGGCGCTGGGGACGGGAATTCTTCTGTTAGTGATTGCGATTCCCGCCGGTCGGCTGGTTCGAAACGCGCCGGAGGAGTACGGGATGGTACCCGACGGAGAAGTTACGCCGACGAAATCGGACGAGACGTCCGGGGGTGAGGAAGAGTCGGAGCCGGAACCCGCATTCACAGCGAAAGAAGCGTTGAGGACTCGGGCCTTCTGGTTCATTGCCATAGCCCACATTGCGTCGGCCGTGCCAATTGTCACGCTATCGATTCACCTGGTGCCTAAGCTGACTGACATTGGCCTGTCGCTGCCTATGGCGGGCGTGGTGGTGGCCACCTACACCATTGTGGCACTGCCCATACAGTTCCTCTCAGGCTACCTGGGAGACAAATTTCCGAAGCCGCCCCTCATCTTCTTTTTCCTCTCCATGCAGGCGGTTGCGCTGCTGGTGATAGCGGTAACTACCAGCATTTTCGGAGCGTTTCTCTTCGCAGTGTTGTTTGGCGTGGCCTTCGGAGGGCGTATGCCGCTGCTGTTTTCCATAAGGGGAGAATACTTCGGGCGGAAGTCCTTCGCGACGATAATGGGAATGTCCCAACTGCCGTCGAACTTCATGATGATTGGCGCGCCGCTGTTTGCGGGGTACATGTTCGACACGACGGGGACATACTTTGTGCCCTTCAGCTTCTTCGCGGCATTCACGTTCCTGGGAGCGTTCCTGATTTTGTTTGCGAAGAAGCCAAAGCCGCCGGAGCCGCTGTCGAGGCAGCGGTGAACGGCTAGGTACCGATTCGTGGGCCGGAGGTGCAGGCCTCCCTGAGGGTCTCCAGGACGGAGAGGATGGCGAGGTAGCTGGTCTTGGGGTTGCGGTCGTGGGGGCGATTTTCGAGGGTGAAGCGCATGACGCCGAAGCTGCCGCGGGCGTAGATCCGGTGGACGTTGCCGGGTGAGTCCGGGTCGGCGACGACTTTGACGCGGGTCTTCTCCGGGCCGAGGCCTGCCAGGCTGAGGGTGGCTCCCACGTTGACATTGGCGGGGAAGAGCTTTATTGCTTCCAGGGCGTTGCCGTCGAAGATGGTTTTCGCTTCGGATATCTCCGTTCCCTCCCACTGCTTGAAGCCGGGGGCGCCCTCGAGTCCTCGGGGAGGCTTGGTGGTGGTCAGTACAACTTCCTCCAGAAGTCCGCGGGTGGCGCGGATGGCGTCAATGCCGCCCAGGGCCCCGGTGGGGATGATAAAGCGGAGGTTTTTCTGCCCTGCCAAGTCGGCGAGTCGCTGGAATAGGGCAGTATCGGTGAGGGCGCCTGAGCTGATGACGAGGAGGTCTTTGCCAGCAGCGAGGACTTTTTCGGCGTGGGCTTTGACGGCGGAGGGGGAGGCGCATTCGACGACCATCTCCAGCGTCGGGGCCGACAGGAACTCGTCCATGTCGGTGAAGGTGGGGATTGCTCCGTCAAGGTTTTGCGCCAAGGTATCGGCAATAGCTGCGTCCATGTCGAAGAGGGCCACGAGTTCCGCACTGCCTACGCGTCCTGCAGAAACCTGGGTAGCGATTTCCGTACCGATGGCGCCGCAGCCGACTAGTCCGATTTTGGTCAATGTGTCCTCGTTAGAAGGAGTGTGAATTGGGAAGTTGTGGGAGTCGTGTTTGCGGAGAGAGCGCGAGGAAGGGTCTGCAACCCTTTGGATTATAGGAGTGGGGGTGTTTTACGGTCAAGCAGGGGCAGGTGGGGCCACTGCGTGACGGCAAGCTTTACAGGGGCTGGAAGTGGGGGAAATCGACGGCTGCACACAGCGTTGTTCAAGGCGAAGGGGAAAGAGTGTGCCCCCGCCTGCGCTGGGGCACAGAACGAGGTTAGAAGGAGGCGATGACTTCCACTTCGTGGTCTATCAGTTCCGTGTCAGGCCTTTGGCGGGCGATGAAGCGCACCACTGATTCAAGGGTCTCGTCGGCGCGGGGAGCGCTGTTGCTGACGCAGGAGATGCCAAGGGTGAGCCGCTGCCAGAGGTCGTTGTCGTCCACCTCGGCGATGGCGACATTGAACTTGTTTGAGACCTGGGCTATCAGGGAGCGGGAGACGCGTCGCTTCTCCTTGAGGCTGCGGACGCCGTGAAGGCGGAGGGACAGACGACAGACGCCTACGTTCATGGGACGCAGTATAGTCGGGGCCGTCGGGTGTCACAAGAAGGTTGGATGAGGCCCGGCGTTGTATCGAAGGGCGAGTTGGAATAGACTCTGAGCCGGAGGAGATCTTTGGACGTACTATTTGACCGGGGGATATACCTGCCCAGCCTGGACCTGTGGCTGGACTCAAAGCGGAAGCAGCCCGTTGGGTACATCTCCCACGCCCACGCCGACCATACCGCTGCCCACAAGAAGCCCATCCTCACACCAGCGACGGCGATACTTCTCCGCAAGCTGCTGCGTCGCTCGGAGCCACTCACACTGGAGTACGGGGAGGAATATCACTCGCCGCGGTATTTGCTGACGCTTTACCCTTCTGGGCACTGCCTGGGTTCGGCTTTGGCGCTGGTGCAGTGCAAAGCGACGGGGCAGCGGGTCCTCTACACGGGGGACTTTCGGGTGAAGCCGAATCCCACCTCGGAACCCCTGGCCACAGTGCCCTGCGACGTGCTCATCATCGAGTCCACCTACGGACGGAAGGACTACGTGTTTCCGCCGCAGGAGGAGGTGTTGGAGGATTTCATTGGCAGCGTGTCTGATTGGGTAAGCGCCGGGGGGACGGCGGTGGTGCTGGCGTACCGGATGGGGAAGGCGCAGGAGCTGCTGCACCATCTGCTGTCGCGGGGGTTCTCGGCGGCGCTGGAAGAGGGGGCGTACGAAGTGACGAAGGGCTTCGAGGAGGCGGGGGTGGAGTTTCCGGGGGAGTTCCGAGAGTTCGACGGGATGGCCGAGGACGGGGAAGTGTTGATTTTTCCGTCGGGGAGGCGGACGCGAGAGGCCCTGTGGGGTGTCGGGAACAAGATGTATTTCGGGATGTCGGGATGGGCGTTGGACGATCAACGGGCCCACTGGACGGGAGCGGACGAGGCGTTTCCGTTCAGCGACCACGCTGACTACGAGGAACTACTGGCGTACGTGGAAGCCGTGGGAGCCAAGGAAGTCTACACCGTATACGGGTTCCCGGACCTGGCACGCCAGCTTGCGTCCATGGGGTACCAGGCGGCGCACCTGGAGAAGGGAATGTCCAGCGTTCAGCTGAAGTTTGCGTAGCAAGGATAAGGAGAAAAAGGAATGATACGGCTTACAGTAATGTACCCCAACCTGAAGGGGTCTCACTTTGACTGGGACTATTACGTCAACGTGCATACACCGCTTGCCAAGAAGCGCTTCGGGGATACGGTTATCAAGTGGGAGATTGACCGGGGGCTGGAGGGTGAAGAATCGGGGGAACCGGCGCCCTACCAGGTTGCGGCGTTCATCACGCTGACTTCCCTGGAAGATTTTCGCAGGGTCTCAGCGGAGCACGGCAAGGAACTGAAGGGAGATTTCCCGAATTACACTAACGTCTATCCCCACTTTCTCATCAGCGAAGTCGCCGTCAGCGATTAGCGTATCTGGGGTCAGGACGTCTCGACGGCATCGGACGCTTGGGGTGCGCCGGTGAAGTCGCGGGGTAGAAAGAAGGCCGCCGCCGCGCCGAGAAGAAGAACGATAGCTACCACCAGTCCGGCGTAGGAGAGAGCGACGGCAAAGGCCTCCGCCTGGGGGACGCTCCCTATTGCGGGGCCAAAGCTCTGCACCATTTCGTATTCCGCTCCCGGGTCTCTGGTCGCCAGTTCAGCCCTCAGGGAGGAGAGGAACACGGAGGACACCAGAGCGATGCCGAGGGTGGCAGAAACATTCTGGGTCATGTAGACGATGCCCGAGGCCACGCCGGCCTTGTTCACGCCAAGGGAGTTGACTAGGACCGTCGTGGTGGTCACAAAAGCGGCGGCCCCGCCGATGCTTGCCAACAGCAGGCTCGCCAGCAGAATCGGGTAGTCGGAATTGGCATCGAAAGTAAGCCAGAGGAAGGCGGCGACGCTGGTGATGAGCATTCCCAAGACCATAGGCCATCGCAGGCTGTAGTTGTCGGAAACTCTTCCCCAGAACAGGGTAGCCGCGACAATGGCTGCGCCTGCGGAGAGGAAGAGCAGACCCGCTTCCAGAGCGTCCTTGTGCAGGAAGTCCTGCAGATAGACGGTGCTCATGAATATCACCGGAACGAAGGCGAAGCCCGTGGCGAACCGGACCAGTATGCCTACGCTGAAGGCCCGGTTGCGGAAGAACCGGGGGTCGACGATGGGATATTCGACGCGCAGTTCGGTTATCACCAGGGCAAGCATCGAGACGCCGGCAAGGGCGAAGAGAATCAACGTGGCAGAAGAGGTCCAGCCGTTTTCGTTTCCGCCCACTATGGCCAGGGCCAGCATCAGCACCGAAAGGGCGATGAGGACCACCCCCAAGTAGTCGATGCGCCGGTCTATGGTCTCGTCCCGGGACTCCCTGACCGCAAATAGTATGATGCCGATGGCGACCACAATCACGGGGACGTTCAGAAGGAAGATGGCGCGCCACGCCAACAGCGAGGTGAAGGCGCCACCAATGAGGGGGCCGGCGACGAATCCCAGCGCGCCTATGCTGCCCCAAAGACCGACGGCGGTAGCCAGTTTTCGGCCCTGGTAGGCCGCCGTCAACACGGATAGGGAGCCGGGCATCATCATGGCGCTTCCAATGGCCTGAACCACCCGCGCCGCCAGCAGCATGCGTATGTCCATGGAGAAGAACCCCACGAGGGAACCGAACGCGAACAGGGAGGCTCCCAGGACGAGGAAGCGTTTTCGTCCGAATATGTCGCCCAGCTTGCCTCCGACGATAACCAGGACAGCGAAGGTGAGGGTGTAGGCCTTGAGCACCCAGCTCCTCTCTACCAGGGTCACTTCGAGGTCTCGCTGGATGGAAGGCAGCGCCAGATTGATTATGGTAACGTCCAGCGCCACCAGAAAAACGGTGAGGCAGGTTGCCAGCAGGATGAGACGACGCTTCAGGTCGCTGGACACGTCAGTTGGGTTTGCAAAAGACAATGACTCTTCCGGCAAATGCTACCGAGGCGGAATATTCGAGCCAGTATACAACAGAGCAGGCGCTTGCGAGGATGGCCGGGAAAGGACGGGTTAGGAGGTCTCTCCCGCTCCGGCGGGGGCTGTTGTCAACTGTGGTTGGTTGGGTTCAACTTCCTGTGGAAGGCCGGGCTTGCCCCGCTTCTCGTGAATGCTGAGGACGAGGATAACGGAGATGACCAGCAGCATCAGGTTGGACCAGATAGCGAGATCGTAGGTGCCGCGGGCGTCGTACAGATAGCCGCCAAGGGCAGCGCCGAAGCCGGAGCCGAGGGGCATGACTGCGAACATGGCGCCGTAGATTGTGCCGAGATTTTTGATGCCGAACCTGTCGGATGCGAAGGCGGCGGTGAGGGCGACGACGGCGTTCCAGGAGATACCAACGAGGACAATGCCAGTGATGAGAGTACCGAGGCCCATGGCGGGAATGCCGAGGAAGGGGATGCCCATGGAGAAGAGAACGAGGACAAAACCGACACATCGGAGACCGTAAGAGAAGCTGAGGTAGGACCTGCGGCCGTGCCTATCGGAGAGGTAACCAAGGACGAGGGCGCCGAGTATGGCGCAGCCGCCGATGAGGCTGAAGGTACCGGCTGCTATGTACGAACTGTACCCCAGGTCGGTGATGTAGGCCACGATGTGCGCGTTCACGAACGACATCGTGTAACCTCATACAAAGTAGCCGAAGGTGAGCTTCCAGAAGAAGGGGGTCTTGAGGGCTTCGGCGAAGGTCGAATCGCGGAAGGCGCGGGTGGGATCCTTGGCGACTTCGTCGGAGTCGGAGGTTATGGGAGGGGCGCCTTCCGGCTTCAGGCCCATGTCTTCGGGACGGTTCCGAATTAACAGCAGGCCGACGGGGAGGATAATCGCCAACAGTAGGATGCCCAGAAACTGGTAGGCCTGCTGCCAGTCGAAGAGTTCCAGGAACACGGTGGAAGCAGGCACCAGGGCCATGCCGCCGATGGCTCCGCCACCGTTGATGAGTCCCAGGGTGAAACCGCGCCGCTGGAAGAACCAGGAGCTTACGATTTTGGTCAGGGTGGGACCGGCGGCGAGGGTGAGACCGATGCTCATGACGGCGAAGATGGAGAAGAGGTGGACGAGGGTCTGGACGTAGGGGAGAAGGAGGAGCATGGCCCCGACGATGGAGATGCCGACAAGGGCCACGGCCTTGGGACTGTAATTGTCGGCCAGGTAGCCGCCGACGGGGCGGAGGAGGCCGGAGAGCATGAAGGTGGTGCCGAAGGCGGTGGCGAGGACGGCTCGGCTCCAGCCGAAGTCCTCAGTCATGGGCTTGAGGAAGACACCAAAGGAGAAGTGGCTGCCGGAGGCGCCAAAGACGATGAAGGCGCTGGCAAAGGTGACTATCCAGCCGTAGTAGAGGTTGCCGCGGTTGAGGAGCATGATGTTGCTATCTTAGAGAGTGGCGGCGGGGATGACAACGGGGGGTTGGGGAGGAAGGGGCGGGAAGATGGGGGAAGAGTGCGGCGGTTGACTGTCGACAAACAGAAGGGATTCGTGCGTAACCAGTCGCTATGGTCGTTTCAACCTGGTTCGGTATTCGTATGGCAAGATTGCTCCACCATAGATTTCGTCCAAGTGCAAGAAGGCTGCTTCTGGGAATAATGTCTTCAGAGTGTCGCGACCAACACCCTGCCCCAATTCATCAGTTACTCCGAAGTATACCGTACTCAGGACCGCGAAGAACTCGTACACATCGGCCATCATGTGGGTGCCGGGATACAACCCGGCATTGAGTGCCTTCTCGTAGAGCCCTTTCCATTTCTCGTGATCCCCCGGCGTGAAGCAGAGGTTTTGGATGCCGTGGGCGAACTCGTGAACAGCCACCTGCCCCCTGAAAGGATAGTAGGGATGATTCGGGCCAAAATGGCCCAACAATTGCTCCTCACCCGCAGAGGAGACTGGCTGCCCCGGCACTGCACCAAGGCCACGTATGTCGAAGGAGTCGCGGCTTCTCCCGGTAAAATCTCTGGTTCCCTCCAGATTAGCGTATTCAGGCAGTGAAGTAACTAACTGGTCTCTAGGGACAATGGCCAGTTCCGCCCTTTTCTCGACCATGCATCTTGCAATGTCATTCCTACCTGATAACATGGCCGCTACTATGCCCACACCTGCCTCCACCGCCACCGCATCCACCTCGCCAGCGGCCTTCACTGTCACTCCTTTTGCTGACATGAACTGGCTGTAGTACGTTGCTGGCCCTAAAGTAACCTCGAAGCTATCAAGAATGCTTTCCACAATCCCACCATGCTGAGCAACATCTCGCTCACACATCCGCAATGTCACACGAAAGCCATGGGGATGCCCCTGAAGGATCCGTGATACAACCACCAGTTCATTCGCTACCACTACACAGTACTCTGACGATTCCTGCACTCGATAACGGATACGGGCGCTTGGCTGACCTCCCTTCTTGCCTATCTCAGCTTCTGTAATCTCGAATTGTGAAGCGGAAGGCGACCAATTTCGCCAGATATCGTACTGCACTAACTGGAAAAACTGATCAGTGGTGTATCCAATCGGGAGGATTTGAGAGCGAATCATAAGATCAGCCCAGACTGGAGACCGCATTACGTAATATCCAACTCTTTCTTGCACCCAGTTGTCCGGTAGGTCAACGGCGTGCGTATATTCCATATCTCGGATTGTCACTGTTTCGTCTACGATGACGATTCGCGACGGCGGGATGGGCAGTGGTATAGGTGTGGGGCTAGGGGGCGGCTCAGGGCTGGGTTCTGGCGTTGGCTTCCGGGTTGGGGCCGGCAGAAGAGTCGGCGATGGAGTAGTCGTAGGCGTGGGAATATGCGTTGGGAGTGGGCTTGGTTCCGGAGTGAATTCAACCGTTGGTGGTGACGTTGGTGCGGGAGTACGTGTGGGACTAGATGAAGGAGGTTGGATGACGATAGCCGTTGGAGCAAGGGCGGAAGTGGGCCTTGACATCGGTGTAGGCGCCAGTTCAGGTGTAGAGGTCGGTACTTGGGTAGGAATTGGACCAGGTGCTGCCATGGTCGTTGCTACCGGCGTGGGAGCAAGAATGGGAGCGCTTCCGCCAGCACAAGCTAGGGCGATAAGAGCGGAGAACATCAGGCAGGCTAATAGTAAGTTAGCAGGGAGTCTCATAGCTATCTGGTAATTCAGTTGTTCAGTATATCAGCCCACCACCATACTCCCTCAGGCGGTTGCGGGAATTTTGGTGGGGTTTATAATGGCCACAACAACAGCCCAACAGGATTGAAGCAGGGGAGGTGAATTATGGTGCAGAGCAGAGTGGATACGATAATTGGTGGAGGGAAGGTGGTTACGTCGTCGGAGGTGTTCGACGCCGCCATCGCCATCGTGGGGGAGAAGATCGCGGCCATCGGGCCAGAGCATCTGTTGCCTCCCGCCGACCGTTACATCGACGTCTCAGGGAAGTACGTGCTTCCCGGTCTCATCGACGCCCACGTGCACCTGGACCGGGTGGACACCTACGAGTTGGGGTCGATCGCGGCCGCCCATTCGGGGATTACGACGCTCCTTCCGTTCGGGGTGTATGACGACGCCGCGGAGGAGACCCTGCCGGAGGCCATCAATAATCACCGGGAGCAGATTGACAGCACTGCGGTCTTGGACTTCGGCTTCCACTTCATCCTGAAGAACCGCCCCTACATCCTGAAGGGTCTGCCCCAGGCGCTGGAGATGGGCGTCACCTCCTACAAGATGTTCATGACGTACAAGAAGGGCCTCACAAGCATGTGCGACGACGACTACATCTGCGAGGCGATGGCGATGGTGTCGAAGGGCGGCGGGGTGATGCAATTGCACTGCGAAAGCGGCAACATCATCGACTACCTGGAGGACAAACTGATCGAGGACGGATGCGTCCATCCGACAGACTTTCCCGAGTCGTGTCCCGACTGGGCGGAGGAGGAAGCCATCAACCGGGCCGTCAAGATGGGGGCCGTGACGGACTGTCCTATCTACGTAGTGCATCTGAGCAGCCATTTGGGGCTGGAGCGAATCAAGCGCGCCCAGGCGGCGGGGCAGCGGGTATGGACGGAGACGTGTCCTCAGTACCTGCTGCTTTCGGACGAGGAGATGGCGAAGGTCGGCCCGCTGGCGAAGATTGGGCCGCCGCTGCGTCCGAAGGACGGGCCGGACCAGCCCGCGATGTGGAAGGGGCTGGAACTAGGCTACATATCCACCATCGGCAGCGACCACTCGCCGAGCCCGCCCGGGTCGAAGCCGCCGGGCTGGAACAACATCTTCATCGGCCCCGACGGGACTCCGATCCCCTTCGGGTCGCCGGGAGTGGAGACGGCGGCGCCGCTGGCATACAGCGAGGGAGTGGCAAAGCGGGGGATGCCGATTACGTGGCTGGCGAGGGTCATGTCGGAGAACCCGGCGCGCATCTTCGGTCTGTACCCGCGAAAAGGCTCCCTGCAGGTGGGCACCGATGCTGATTTGACGATCATAGACCCACGGGACAGCATGGTAATTCGCGCCAAGGACCACCACGGGAACACGGGCTACAGCCTGTTTGAGGGGTGGGAGTTGAGCGGCAAGCCGTTCATGAGCCTGGTGCGGGGACAGGTGCTGTTGAACCGGGGCAGGCTGGAACAGAAACCGGGCTTCGGCAGCTTCCTGGAGTGCGGCGGACCTCGTGCGCCCCTGGGAGGGCCGGTACATTAGGCGACAAACAGTTTAGGCAGTCGTTCATATAGAATAGAGGTGAAGAAATGTCCGACCTGAGCTTTGACGACGTCAGGTCTCTGGCCAAGGCGGCCGGAGTTGAGTTGAGCGAGGAGGACCTGGTGGAAGTCACCCACCGTCTGAACGTGACCATTGAAGGAGTGGAGCAGTTCTCGCATCCTGAGCTTCACACCATCGAAGCGGTGCCCTTCCATCCTCTGAACGAGCCTGAATAGAGGGATGGGGGTACAGCCCCATCCCAACCTTCCCCCGTCCAGGGGAAAGGGGTTTAACGGAGGGGAGGGCGGTTCGCGAACCGGCCGTACAGGGGATTTCACCCTCACCTCAATCCTCTCCCTCAAGGGAGAGGGGAGAAGGGGTTAGAGCACGACAGGGGGTTTGGTTATGAAGGATGACTTTGTAGTTACTCATTCGGCGTCGGAGATGGCGGCCATGATCGCCGCAAAAGAGGTTTCGCCGGTGGAGATTGTCTCCCAGTACCTAGATCGGATCGAGAGGCTTGATTCAAAGCTCTTCTCATACATCACCGTCTGCGAGGACGATGCGATGTCGGAAGCCCGCCGGTTGGAGACTCTGGCCATGCGGGGAGAGATTGTCGGCCCGCTGCACGGACTGCCGCTGGCGGTGAAGGACCAGTTCCACACGGAAGATGTGCTGACCACGGCGGCATCCACCATAATGAAGGACCACGTGTCGGCAGAGGACGCGACGACGATAGCCAGGGCCAAGGACGCCGGGGCCATTCTACTGGGCAAGTTGAACATGACGGAATTTGCCGCCGGCATGGGGGACAGGTACAAGCACCGGGGGATAACCCGCAATCCGTGGGACCTGGAGCGGGACGCCGGGGGTTCCAGCAGCGGTTCCGGGGCCGCCATTGCCGCATCGCTATGCGCAATCTCGCTGGGCGAGGATACGGGCGGTTCCATTCGAGGGCCGTCTTCCCTGAACGGCGTGACCGGCATCCGTCCCACGTGGGGTCTAGTGAGCCGTTACGGAATCGTTCCCTTCTCCTGGTCTCTCGATACCGGCGGGCCGATGTGCCGTACGGCGGAGGATGCCGGGATGGTGTTGGGAGCAATCGCCGGATTCGACCCGAAGGACCCCCTGACCTCTCGCCAGCCGGTCCCCAACTACCTGGAGGGGATGGAAGACGGGCTTAAGGGGCTGCGCATCGGAATTCTGGAGGAACTGACGGCGGCGGACTACGCGAAGCCAGAGGTCCAGCGGGCAACCGCGGCGGCGGTATCGGTCCTTGGCGAACTGGGTGCTGACGTGGAGGAAGTGTCTGTGCCCCTGCTGGAACACATGGGGGCCGTCGGGGCCATCCTGGCCGAGAGCGACGGCGCAACATTCCACAGGCCCTGGCTTGAGGAACGACCACAGGACTACGGCCCCACGATTCGGCGCAGACTGCTGGCGGCAAGTCTGCTGCCCAGCCATGTGGTGCACAAGGCCGCTCGAATGAGGGCCCTTTTCCGCCGCGAGTGGTTGGCCTTGTTTGAGAAGTACGACGTAGTTATCTGTCCCACCACACCAAGCGTGGCGGGGAAGATTAGCTACGTAGGAGACGTGGAAACCAGGGAGCGAGCGGAACAGCTCTTCGGCAATCGGAAATCTGCCACATTCCCCGCGGCGCTTGCGGGTACGCCGGCCATGTCCATGCCCTGCGGGTTCAGCGCGGACGGAATGCCCATCGGTCTGCAGGTCATGGCGGGTCACTTTCAAGAATCGACCATAGTCCGAGTGGGATATCACTACCAGCGCCAAACCGAGTGGCACGGGAGAAGACCAGAGGACCCCTCCTGAGGCGTGGGAGCTTGCTCTGATACCGGCTTCCAGCCTTGATTAACCATTCTTGTTGTGATAATAATTGACGCCAATTGGGACTTCGTGAGGAGGATTTCATGGACTCAGGCAGTACTGCTTGGATCTTAACTGCGACAGCACTGGTTCTGTTCATGACCCTCCCAGGACTGGCCCTGTACTACTCAGGATTGGTCCGCTCCCAGTCTGCCCTGTCGATGATGCTGAGCTGCGTTTCCATTGCGGCATTTGCCAGCATCGTCTGGCTCTTCATCGGCTACAGCCTCTCCTTCGGCGAAACGTCGGGCGGAATAATCGGCAGCCTGAAGCACATCTTCTTCGCCAACATCGACAAGGACTCACTAATAGCGGGCGCCAACGGCCCCATGCCCCTGATTGCGTTCGCCATGTTCCAGATGACCTTTGCGGTAATTACACCTGCTCTGATTGCGGGGGCCTACGCCGAGCGGATCAAGTTTCCGGCAATGTTCCTGTTCAGCGGCTTGTGGGTGGTGCTCGTATTCTCACCCATCTGCCACTGGGTATGGGCGGGCGGCTGGCTGAACGACATGGGCGCGATGGACTATGCGGGAGGCCTGGTGGTACACACCGCCGCCGGTACGTCCGCGCTAGTCGCAGCCCTCTTCCTGGGCAAGCGGAGAGGCTTTCCCTCTCAGATCAGGCAGCCTCACAGTCCGGGCCTTGTAGCCGCCGGGGCAGGCATACTCTGGATCGGCTGGTTTGGCCTGGTGGGTGGCAGCGCGGCAGCAGCCAATGCCACCGCAGCCTTTGCCATTGTGGCTGTTCACCTGTCTGCTGCGACTGCGGCCCTGGTCTGGGTATTTCTGGGCCACTTCGGTCGTCGTCAGTTCTCCCTGGCGGGCGCGGCCACCGGTGCCGTTGCCGGTCTAGCCGCAGCAACTCCGGCCGCAGGGTTCATCGGCCCCGTCGGTGCACTCATCTTGGGCATCGTGGCCGGAATCTTAAGCTACGCCGCCGTGGGATTTATCAAGAGACAGCTGAACATCGATGACGCGCTCAACGTCTTCGCCGTGTTTGGCGTGAGCGGAATAATCGGCACCCTGCTGGTCTCCGTACTGGCCCTGGATGCTCTGGGCGGCTTTGGCTTCACCGACGCAAGCCGCAACTTCGGCACTCAGTTGGGAATTCAAGTCATCGGCGTTCTAGCCGTCATGGGCTGGTCCCTGGCAGCCACGGCAATCATACTGTTTGTAGTCTCCAAGCTTACCGGCGGCCTGCGGATAGACCAGGAGGACGAGTTGCTTGGGCTGGACCTGTCCGCCCAGGGCGAGCAGGCGTACGACCTATAGGAAATACCGCTGCGCGAAATGAACCTGATAACGGCAAGATTCAGGCCCCACGAACCAGAGCTTATTCCCAAGACACCGGCCGAGTCGGAATCCGGCAGACCAACAGACCCGGAGGCTGCCTGACAAATCGCACACCAAGGCCGGAGGCGGTTTTCACTTTACCCCAAAAGGTGATAAGATTGCCGCTGCATCAGTGATGTTGAGACTGCCAACCATCATGTCATCACTAAAACAACCATGCGAGGGGGCGAGTTGTGCAGCCCACCGAACGCAACAACTTAGGAGGTAGACTCAATGGCAGTTAACAGCGACCGCCAGAACGGTACTCTAATAGCACGTGCCGACGGCCGTATCGATGGCGCCAACGCCCGCGAGTTCCAGGTGGCCTTGGAGTCCGCCATAGACCCCACAGACAGCAACGTCATCCTGGATCTGGAGAACCTGTCATATATCAGCAGCGCCGGGCTCCGGGTAATTCTCATGACCGCCAAGACCCTCCAGCGACAGAAGGCGAAGTTTGCAATCTGCTCCCTTTCGCCCTCCATCAAGGAAGTTTTCCAGATTAGCGGTTTCGATAGAATCATTCCGATCCACTCGACTCTGGACGACGCTCTCTCCGCCCTCAAGTAAAGAAACTATATCTGCCGCTCCAACCACAGGGCGGCACAGGCGTAGATATCACACAGCTATGCGCAGCAGCTTCTGAGGAGAGGATTGGTGAGCGATAAACCATACAAGATTCTGGTAGTAGACGATGAAGTAGATCTGGAACCGCTGGTGCTTCAGCGGATGCGCCGCAAGATCAGGTCCGGAACGTACAATTTTGTCTTTGCACACAACGGGCTGGAAGCCTTGGAAGTGCTCAGCCGAGACAAAGAGATTGACATGGTGCTTTCCGACATCAACATGCCGCAGATGGACGGCTTGGCGCTGTTGGAGCAGATACCGAAGGTGGACCCCAACCTTCGTGCCGTAATAATCTCGGCTTACGGGGACATGAAGAACATCCGCACCGCCATGAACCGGGGGGCTTTCGACTTTGTAACCAAACCCCTGGACTTCAAGGACTTGCAGGTTACCATTGAGCGCACCCTGCAACATCTGGCCGAGTGGAAGGAAGCCCTGCAGTCACGGGACAAGCTGGTGGCCCTTCAGAACGAGCTGGACGTGGCCAGCCAGATGCAGCGGTCCATTCTTCCCACCAGGTTCCCTTCCGGGGACAACTACGAAGTTTACGGAGACATGGAGGCAGCCCGAAACGTGGGCGGCGACTTCTTCGACGTTCTCGGCCTGCAGGACGATAAGGTCGGGTTGGCCGTTGCAGACGTTTCTGACAAGGGGGTTCCCGCCGCCCTATTCATGATGTCCAGCCGCACCCTACTGAAGGGTTCCGCCATCGGCTATATGGACGACGTGGCGGGCCTGATGACCGAGCTGAACAACCTGCTTGTGGAGGACAACGAAGCCTCCATGTTCGTGACCCTATTCTACGGCGTCTTCAACCCGCATACCGGACATTTCATCTATGCCAACGGGGGCCACAACACTCCCGTCATTTATCACGCCGACGGCTCTACAACGTTGCTGCCCTTGACCAACGGCATTGCCTTGGCAGTGGTACCGGACATGGATTTTGAGATGAATTCCGTGACCCTAGCGCCGGGAGATACCCTTGTGCTCTACACGGACGGAGTGACCGAGGCAATGAACGAGAATAAGGAAGAATTCGAGACCTCTCGGCTTCTGAAGGTATTCGAAGGAGCCCTGCCCAGTGGCGCCCAGCAGGCCAACGAGGCCGTGTTCCAGGCCGTGCGCGACTTCGTCGGCGATACCCCACAATCCGACGACATCACTTGCCTGAGTCTTCACTACGAGGGCCCATCCTCGTGAGCGCTCAGTTGACCCTCAGGGTCGAACCGGACGATTTCGATCTTGACGCCATATTCGCACAGATAGAGTCCCTAGCGGAGCAAGAGGAATGGGCCTCCGACTTGACCTTTCGTGTGAACCTCGCACTGGAGGAGTTGACGCTTAACACGATGACCCATGGTCGCCACGACGAACTGGAGGCCATTGTGATTATGCTCGACTCCAAAGAAGACCTGCTAACCATTGAGATTACGGACAACGGTCTCCCCTTCAATCCTCTGGAAGAGGCTCCTGATCCGGGGGTGGACGCAGCCCTGCAGGACCGGAACATCGGAGGACTGGGGGTTTACCTGGTACACACTCTGATGGACGAAATGCAATACAAACGGGCGGCGGGCAAAAATTGCCTGATCCTAAAAGCCCGTAGAGCGGAATGAAGCAAAAATCGCAACTCCTCTTTCGAAGAATCAGCCCCATTACCCTCGGCATCAGCTTCCTGATAGTTCTCACCGCGGGTATTGTCGGCTGCTCGGGCGATAACGAAACAGCCACGCCGTCCCCCACACCCACGGAATCTCAAATCGCGCCCCTCACTCCCGCCGTCACACCGGCAACTAATTCACTGGCAGGCATCTACGACGACCGGATAGTTTTCGGACAGTCCGCAGCCCTGGGCGGGCCCGCCCAGGAATTGGGCCTGAACATGCAACTAGGCATCAAGGCCGCCTTCGAGGAGCGGAATCTGCAGGGAGGGGTACACGAACGCCAGCTGGAGCTCGTTTCCCTGGACGACAGATATGAGCCTGAACTGGCCGCCACCAACACCCAGCAGCTCATCCAGGAGGAGAACGTGTTCGCTCTTATTGGGGCCGTGGGTACGCCCACCTCCCGTTCCGCCACACCGGTGGCGGCGGAAGCGAACGTACCCTACGTAGCGCCATTTACGGGCGCGGCTTTTTTGCGCGACCCCGAATGGACAAACATCCTGAACCTTCGAGCCTCCTACTACCAGGAAACGGAGGAGATGGTCGCTCGGATGACCACGGACCTGGGCTTTGAGAGAATCGCCGTGTTGTACCAGGACGATTCCTTCGGCCAGGCCGGTCTCACAGGGGCGTTGCTAGCCCTTGAGCGCCGTGGTATGCAACCTGCGGCAGTGGCCCTCTATACCCGCAACACCACAGCCATCAAGACGGCGGTGCTTGACCTGCGAAAGGCTTCCCCGGAGGGGATCATCATCATCGGCGCCTACGAGCCCGTCGGGACATTCATTGCCTGGGCCAAGAACGTGGGAATGCATAACGTGGTGTACATGACCGTTTCTTTTGTAGGCAGCAACGCCCTGGCAGAGCAGCTGGGACCCCGCGGCCACGGGGTCTTCGTAACCCAGGTGGTCCCTTTCCCCACGGAAGACTCCATTCCCATAGTCGACTCCTACCTTCAAGCTCTTGCCAACTACGACCCTGAGGCGGTCCCCGGCTTTGTTTCCCTGGAAGGATACATGGCGGGACGTCTGGCCATCGCCAGTTTGG
Organism: Dehalococcoidia bacterium; assembly: GCA_034420855.1. GTDB lineage: Bacteria > Chloroflexota > Dehalococcoidia > Lucifugimonadales > JAPULR01. The sequence continues at coordinate 10,279 of DAOUKX010000033.1, read as the reverse complement.
AAAGGTGCGGTCGAGAGGTCAGTCGGGAGTGCTTCCTGGGAATACTGGATCAAACGGAAATCCTGGAGATAGACGAATTTGAACTGCAATACGGGCCCGACGACAACCAGGGTTCGGATAATGTATTCTTGACGGTAATAGGCCGGTTTGGCGATTACTATCCCGCCGGAACTCTTAAGGACGTCCCGCCATGAGAGAACAAATACAACGAGTTTTAAGGTTGCGCTCCCGCATCTCAACCCAGATCTACCTGGGCATCGGCGGTGCGGTGTTGCTTACCGTGGCGGCCAGCCTGGTGGGGTGGTTTTCTTTCAACCGAGTGGATGATGCGGTGAGCCGCGTAAACGAGGGAAGCGTACCCGAACTCACCGCATCCTTCGGCGTTGCCCAGTTCAGCGGCAACCTGGTGGCGGCGGGTCCCCGACTCATCTCCGCCACGTCGGAAGAGGAATTTCAGCAGGTGGTCGCCAGCATCGAGCAGGACCAGGCATCCTTCGAAGAGACGTTGGCAACTCTGGCGCAGCAGGGAACCGAACCCGAGCGGTTTCAGCGAATCCGCTCCCACGCGGACACTCTTACTTCAAATAACAATGCCCTCCAAGATGAGATGTCACGCTACTTCTCGCTGACCGAGAGCAGGGATCTGATCCGCGAAGAACTGGTAACCCTTCGTGACGACCTGGAGAACCAACTAATCCCGGCCATCGACGACCAACTTTTCTACACCGTCACCGGCTACCGGGTGCTGGGACAAGCGCCCGCCGAGAGGGAAGAACACTTTACAGAGTCGGAATTCTCCAACTACCGGATTCTTTCCGAGCTTCTTTCCGACGCCAACATTGGCACGGAACTGCTTGCAAATGCATTCACGGTGTCTGACCCCTCCCTGCTTGAGCCTTTAAGGGAGAGATTCGAAGCTGTGGACAGCCGTATACAGCGTAACATGATTCAGATAGAAGACACTCTCTATCACCAAGACCTCCGACCAAGTTTCGACCGCCTCTTCCAAATTGGAATGGGGGCAAGCAGCGTCTTCAACCTGCTTGAGGAGGAATTGCGGCTTTTGCAGCGTCAGAATTCTCTTATTGCGCTAAACCAGGCAATCGCCATTGACCTGGTTCAGGAGGTGGACGGGCTGGTAGAATCCTCTCGGAACAGCTCCCAGGTGGCGACGAGCGCCTCTTCCCAGGCAATTCTCACCGGGCGTTCCCTGCTCCTGACCATTAGCGCCGTCAGCGTCGGAGGCGCCGTGCTTCTAGCCTGGCTCTTCGTGGGCCGCGTACTGCTGCGCCGGCTCCAGCGTCTCTCAGACAGGATGGTGCACATGGCCAGCGGAGACCTGGAATCCGAGGTGAATATAGACGGCAAGGACGAGATTGCGGAGATGGCCTCCGCCCTGGAGGTGTTCCGCCGACACGCCCTGGAGGTGCAGCGCCTGAACCTGGTAGAGAAGCTGGCGGAAGAGCTGCAGGGCAAGAACGAACAGTTGGAGTTGGTGCTGGAGGACCTGCAGAAAGCACAAAACCAGATAGTGATGCGGGAGAAGCTGGCAGCCCTGGGTGAGTTGACCGCCGGCGTAGCCCACGAGATTCGCAACCCCCTGAACTTCGTCAAGAACTTCTCAGAGGCTTCCGAAGAGCTGCTGGAGGAGCTTAAGGAAACGCTGGACGAAAGCGAGGACGGCAACCTGGACGAGGAGCAGATGGGCCTGATTCAGGAGATATCCGACGACCTGAACGGCAACCTGGAGCGCATCCGCAATCACGGTAATCGTGCTAATCGCATTGTCGAAAGCATGCTTTCAATGGGACGCGGCACGGCGGGCCGGCAGATGATCAACCTGAACGACCTGATTGACGAGCACGCCCGCCTGGCCTATCACAGCGCCCGGGCTACGGACCCCAACTTCCAGTTGGATCTGAGGCAGGACCTCGACCCCAACATGGGAGAGGTGGAAGTAGTCGCCCAGGACGTTGGGCGTGTTTTCCTCAACATGGTCAACAACGCCTGCTACGCTACGGACGAAAAGCGCCGCAACCTCGAAGAAGCGGGGAGTCCCGAGACCTTCTTCCCCGTTGTTGAAGTAACCAGTCTCCGTAAGGAGGAGACGGCAGTGGTAACTATCAGAGACAACGGCACCGGCATGCCGGATGAGGTTATCGAAAAGATTTTCAATCCCTTCTTCACCACAAAGCCGACGGACCAGGGCACGGGCCTGGGCCTGGCCATCTCCAACGATATAGTTCGAAGCCACGGCGGTTCCATCCGAGTAGAGTCGGAGGATGGCGAATATACCCAGATGACCGTGGAGTTGCCCCTTGTGGCGCCCTCGGTTGAGGTCGAAGAAGTCCCTGCGGCGGAGGAAATCGCCTAAGCCAATACGTGTGATGATGGACTTAAACAGACTTAATTGCTCAATCCCCTGCCCGACTCGATTCCTGAGATCAGTGACGCAACCAGCATGGACGGTGAAGCGAACCATTGGACTTTAAGAGCTACGACATACACCCGGACTTCTACGACGAGATGTTCCTGAACGAGGAGAACCCGAGGGAACACTACCGCCAGCTATACGAGACCCTTCAGGAATTCTCCGCAGAGCAGATGGTAGGCATTCAGGAGCAGGTTACGCGATCTTTCTATAACGAAGGCATCTCCTTCACCGTCTACGGCGACGAGGAGGGCACGGAACGGATCATCCCCATCGACTGCGTGCCCAGAGTGGTGTCCAGCGAAGATTGGGCGTTCCTGGTGAAGGGTCTGGAGCAGAGGCTTAAGGCGCTCAACAGGTTCCTCGACGACGTCTACAACGACGGAAACATCCTAGAAGACGGCGTAATTCCGGTAGACGTGGTCATGGAGTGTCCACAGTACCGGACGGAGATGCGCGGCTTCTCCCCACCCCACGGAACATGGGTGGCCATCTGCGGAACGGACCTGGTTCGAACTAACGACGGATTTCGCGTGCTGGAGGACAATCTGCGGGTGCCCTCCGGCGTGTCCTACATGGTCGCCAACAGGAAGGCCATCAAGGCCACCATGCGCCGCTTGTACCGCAGCTCCCAGGTTGAGGAGGTGGAGCACTACGGCCGAATCCTGCAGCAGACACTGAGGGAGCTGGCGCCCGCCGGGCGGTCCGAACCCATCATGGCCCTGCTCACACCCGGCGTTTTCAACTCCGCCTTCTATGAGCATATGTTTCTGGCTCGCGAGATTGGCGCAGAACTGGTGGAGGGACAAGACCTGATAGTCAACGACGGTTTCGTATATATGCGCACCACCAAGGGGCTACGTAGGGTGGACGTGATCTACCGCAGGGTGGACGACGACTTCATCGACCCTCTGGTGTTCCGCCCCGACTCCCTGCTGGGCGTTCCCGGTCTGCTTCACGCCTATCAGCAGGGGAACGTATCCCTTGCCAATTCCCCAGGCACCGGCGTGGCCGACGACAAGAGTGTTTACGCCTACGTGCCGGACATGATCCGGTATTATCTGAGCGAGGAGCCTATTCTCTCCAACGTGGAAACATACCTGTGCCGGCGCCCCACAGACCTGGAGTATACGCTGGACAATCTGCAGAACCTGGTGGTCAAGCGGGTAGGCGAATCGGGCGGCTACGGAATGCTCATCGGCCCCCACTCGACGGCCCAGGAGCGGGACGAGTATGCCGAGCAAGTCAGAGCCAATCCCGCGGACTTCATCTCCCAGCCGGTGCTCGATCTGTCACGGTCTCCCTGTCTTATCGACGGGACTTTCGAACCCCGGCACGTGGACCTTCGACCCTTTATTCTTCACGGACAAAAAACACGAATTGTACCCGGAGCCTTTTGCCGCGTAGCCCTCAAGCGGGGCAGCCTAGTGGTGAATTCCAGCCAGGGCGGCGGCGGCAAGGACCTGTGGGTACTGAGAGGCTGATTTGATGCTAGCACGCAGCGCCCAAGGCCTGTATTGGATGGGTAGATACTTGGAGCGAACGGAGCACCTTTGCCGCTTGTTGCGCTCCCAGACCGCGGCCCTTGTAGACCGGCCAATCGAGGAAATCCACTCCGGTTGGAACCGCATCTACAACAGTATGAACCGCATGCCGCCGGTGGGGGGGCTGGAGCTGATCGACAGCGACGAGTTCACCTTGGCCGACTCCTACACTCTCACCGACGATCTGACTTTCGAGCGCACCAACCCGGATTCGGTGTGGAGTTGCCTGTCCTACGGCAGGGAGAATGCCCGTCAGATGCGCCACTGCATAAGCGGTGAGATGTGGACATACCTGAACCTTTCCTACCTGCGGATGCAAGAGATAGACATTCTTTCCATCTGGCGTTCTTCACCCGAGAATTTCTTCTCCCAGACGGCCGCAGAGATGGACACCTTTGTGGGCATAGCCACCGCCACCATGTATCGGGACGAGGGCTGGCACTTTATGCAGCTGGGACGCTTCATAGAAGGAGCGCAGCTGGCGAATTCGCTGCTGCTGGGCCAACTGCGCCACGATCCCAACGCCAAGGCCGTTCCCGAGGCTGACTGGATGGCCCTGTTGCGCGATTACAACGCGGTGGAGACCTATAATCGACGATACGGCATTGAGGTGCGGCCAAACCACGTGTTGGATCTCATTGCCACGGACCAATACCTGCCACGGTCCCTGTGTCGATCTCTGGACAGGGCAGCACGTGAAATGAACGCCCTTGGTCCCGGGCCCAACGAAAAGTCCAGCGCGGCGGCCCAACGTCTCTCCGGCAGGGTGCGGGCGCTGATTCATTATGACTGGCCGGACAGGGAGGACCACGAAGGGATGCTTCACCAGGTAAGCGATTACTGCAGACAACTGCATTCGCTGATTTCCGAGACCTATTTCGACTATCCCACGGAAACCCTACCAGCGAGCTGAGTCATGGCTGGCGTCCGCCGCCTTGAGATTCAGCATTCTTCCCGTTACCTTTACAACGGTCCGGTCAGCCGCAGTGTGATGCGCCTCTGCCTGAAGCCCCTGGACGACGGCAGACAACGCCTGCTCAGATTTAATGTTGAAACGAATCCGCCCGCTCCACTGAGCCAGGAAACAGATTACTTCAGGAATACCAAGCACGTCCTGACGTTACACCGCGAGCATCATTCTCTGGAGATTTCTTCGGACTCAGTGGTGGAAACGTCTCCAACGCCTACGCTCCCATCGTCCCTTAGCAAAGACGCCTGGGAGGAGATTCGCTCGTCGCGAAACTCCTTCAGACTTTGGAGCTTTACGAATCCCAGCGCGTATGCCCGGCCCACCGACGCTCTGCAGGCCTACATTGAGGAGATGGACCTCAGGCCGGGAGACGATCCGTTGGAATCGGTACTGCGACTCTCCGACTCGATACACCGCTCTTTCCAATTCGTGCCGGGCAGCACATCAGCCGTTTCTACTATCGACCACATCCTGAGTACCCGACAGGGAGTTTGCCAGGACTACGCCCACGTGATGATTGCAATCGCCCGCCTATGGGGAGTGCCCGCCCGGTATATTTCCGGATATCTCTATGCCGGCTCCTGGGAGGAAGCAAGCGTCTCTTACGCCTCCCACGCCTGGGTAGAATGCCTGCTGCCCGGGCTGGATTGGGTCGGGTTCGACCCCACAAACGAGGGGTTAGCCGGGGAGCGTCACGTACGCCTGGCTGTGGGGCTGGACTACAAGGATGTATCGCCTACCCAGGGGATCAGACACGGAAGCGCTCAATCCACTCTGGAAGTGGAGGTCAGTGTTCGCCCCGTCGAACATTGACGGACTCCATAGTCATCTTGTTGAGGGGAATGTCCGGCCAGCGTAGCAGACGATGGCGCAGTCCAAGAGATTTCCTCGCACGAACCTGCGACACTGAATTTCATCAGGGAGGCGTTGTTCCGTCCTTTGGCCCGGCGTCTGTTCGATTTCCGGGACGCCGAGCGAGACATACAAATTTCCCGGATTTACAAGCCAACCGGACGAATCTAAATCCGCGAGGACTGCCAACATTGCGACGTTGACAACGATTACGTCCTTGAATAGGATGACTAAGGTGGGCTGATACTTGGTATTTCCATGAATAAATCAACGTCAAGCGGACAGGCCGGTTCCGTCAACGGCACTTCCGAGCCCCGGTTAATAGTGGAAAACGTCACCGTCGAGTTTGATGGCTTCAAGGCCCTGAGCAACGTTTCCTTCACTGCCTACGATGGCAACCTAATTGGCGTCGTGGGACCGAACGGAGCAGGGAAGAGCACCCTGTTCAACGCCATGGCCGGGCTTCAACCCATGAAAGCAGGGCAAGTGCGCGTTATTGGGAGGACGTCCGAACATCCCGACTTCCTGGCCTACGTGCCCCAGCGGGAGAAGATCAACTGGCGTTTTCCGGCCAGCGTGGAGGACGTGGTGATGCTGGGCCGGAGCGGGGGGCGCTGGCGGTGGTTCCAACGCCCCAGCGCGAAAGACAAGGAGTACGTGCGCTACTGCCTTGAGCGGGTGGACATGTGGATTCACCGCACGGACCTGATGCCGGAACTTTCGGGTGGGCAGCGGCAACGGGTATTCATCGCACGGGCATTGGCGCAGGAGGCCCACGTGTTTCTGCTGGATGAGTCTTTCAGCGGCGTGGACATGGGAGCTCAGAAATACCTTGTGGAGGTTCTCAGAGGGCTTCGGGACGACGGCAAGGTTATCCTGATGGCAACCCACGACCTAACAAACCTAGCAACCCGTTTCGACCAGGTCCTGTGCCTGAACCATCACGTCTGCGCCTACGGCCCGCCCAACGAGGTGTTTACGACGGCTGTGCTGGAGGAATTGTACGGGGCTCATGGCGTCACGGTCACGGGGTCAGGCCCGAACCACCGTCAGCACAGCTAACCCGATGCTTGACGCCTTTACAGACCCCTTCCAATACGAGTTCATGAAGCGGGCTCTGATAGTCTCGGTGCTTGTCGGGACGGTATGCCCTCTCATCGGCGGCTACGTAATCACTCGCAATCTTTCCTTCATGGGAGACGCCCTTGCGCACGGAGTAATGCCCGCACTGGCCCTCGGCTTCATGCTGGGCTTCAGCCCCCTGATAGTGGCGATTCCCGCAGGAATAGGATTTGCCGTGCTTATCGGCTTTATCAGTCACCGTACCGGCCTTGGGGAAGACGCCTCAATCGGCATACTCTTTGCGGGTATGTTCGCCCTGGGCTTGCTTATTTTGTCCATATCCGACAGCATCACCGTCAACATCGAGGATATCCTGTTGGGGCAGGTGCTTGGGGTAAGTCAGACTGACGTGATAATCACCGCGGTCCTGGCGGCTCTCGTAATCTTCCTGCTGGCGGGAATGCACCGGCAGCTGGTGTTTACCAGCTTCGATCCGGTGGGCGCAAAGGTGGTGGGCATTCCCGTTCAGGCCATGGACTACGTGCTGTTGGGAATTCTGGCCCTGGTCATAGTCCTCAGCGTGCAGGCCGTAGGAATCGTGCTGGTACTGGCCATGCTGGTTGTTCCGGCGGCTACGGCTTACCTTCTGGCGCGGCGGTTCGTAAAGATCATGGCCATTGGCGCCCTTATCGGAATCGCAGCAACGGTGACCGGCCTGTATCTCTCCTACCACTACAACCTGCCTTCCGGCCCGGCCATGAGCCTGACGGCCATTGGCATGTTTGCGGTCGCCGCCATGGTCAAGAGAAGGGTCACGACCTAGTTGCTCGGATAGCGGAGCGCCTTCCAGGCAACCGCAGCCCTTTTCGGAACTCCCCCCGCTCCTTCCAGCCCAACCAAATCACCCCCATCTCAATCTTCCCCCATCAAGGGGGAAGATGCCTTGAAGCGCAATTGTGAAGGTTATGCAGAGGGATCCGACCCCTCGAACGCGGTAGGCCGACGGAAGAGTTTGCCGAAGAACTCCGGGATGCTGACGTTGAACAGGTAGTAGACGATGGGTACGACGATGAGGGTGAGGGCGGTGGAGCTTATGAGACCGCCGATAACCACTGTTGCGAGTTCCGCGCCGATGATGCCGCTGGAACTGCCCGCGAAGGTGGCGAGGGGCAGGAGGGCGAAGCTGGTGGTCATGGCAGTCATGAGGATGGGGCGGAGGCGCACCCTACCACCGGCAATCAGGGCTTCCATAACGGACATTCCGCGGGAGCGCAGCTGTTCCACGAAGGTAATCAGCACAATGGCGTTGGTGACCACGATGCCTATGAGGAGCAGGACGCCCATCATGGCCGGGAGTCCGAGGCTGCGTCCGGTGACGGTGAGGGCCACCAAAACGCCGATGAGGGCGAGGGGTAGGCTGGTAATGATGACGATGGGGTTCTTGAGGGAGCCGAGGCTGGCGGCCATAACTAGGTACATGAGAATGATGCCCGCAGCCATGGCGAGGAATATGGCCTGGAAGCCCTCTTCGATGTCGGCGAAGAGGCCGCCGCTGATCACCTCTACGCCGGGCGGGAGGGTCAAGCCGTCAATGATGGAGTCTATTTCCAGCCCCACACTTTGTGCGTCGTCGGCGGTAATCTCGCCGGTGATGCTGGCGGAGCGGCGTCCATCGGTGCGGCTGATGTTCACGGGGCCCTGGCGGACGTACATTTCGGCCAGTTCTCCCAGGGGAGCGGCGCCTAGGGGGCCGGTGATGACCACGGACTTCATGGCGTCGAGGCTACTCAACGCCCGCCTATCGCCCGCCAACACCACGTCCACGTCTTCACCCTCCACGTCGATGGTGGTTACGGTACGGCCAACGAGCAACTGATTGAGCTGTCCACTGACTTCCCGGGAGTTGAGCCCGATGGCGGAGGCGGCATCGGGGTCCACCGTGACGTCCACCTCGTCCCTGGACCAGGCGACATCGCTCTCGAGGTTAACAACGCCTTCCACCGTGGAGAGGGAGGACATCAGCTCTCGGGAAACGGCTTCAATGTCACGGTAGTCGGGCCCGGTGACGACGATTTCCACGCCACTGACGGGAGGGCCATCGGCAAGTTCGCGGATGCGAACGGTGCGGTCTGAGGTGGGGAGTTCGTCGCGGAGGGTTTCCGCGAAGTTGTCGGAGGCGTTGTCGTTGAGGACGAGGAGCATGCTGGCCTGGTTGAAACCGCCTGGGGCGCCGCCAGAGGCGAGGTCCGTCGCGCCGATGGAGACAGTGTATATCTCAGAAAAGTCGTGAACGCGGCCCTCCACATCCACAACTTCCACGAGGGTCTGCTCCAAGGGGGCGCCCGGCGGCAGGGCAACGTTGACCTCAACGAAGCGGTTATCTCCGCTGGGGAAGAGATTGATGGGAATGAAGCCCACCAGGGCGAGGCTGGCGAGGGTGACGACGGCGGCACCCGCAAGGGTGCGGAGGCGGTGGGCCAAGGCCCATTGGAGAATTGGGGTGTAGAGACGCTGCATCCAGGTCACGTGGACGAAGGTTGCTTCGTCGTCATCGTCGTCAACAGATTCGGGCAGATCACCAGGCCGCAGGAGGTATGCGCCGAGGACGGGGACCGCGGTGAGGGCCACGGCGAGGGAGGCGACGAGGGCGAAGCTGACGGTCAAGGCGAAGGGGAGGAAGAAGGCGCCTACCAGCCCTTCGATGAAGGCCAGTGGCAGGAACACGACGATGGTAGTGAGGGTGGAGGCAAAGATGGCCGGGCCAACTTCCACGGTTGCATCGAGGGCTGCCTTCCACCGCTCCCTACCGGCCTGAATGTGGCGATAGACGTTCTCCAGAACCACGATGGCGTCATCTACGACGCGGCCAACGGAGATTGCCAGTCCACCAAGGGTCATGAAGTTGAGACTCATGCCCTGCCAGCCCATGAGCAGCACACCGGTCAAGATGCTGAGGGGAATGACGAGGGCGATTACGATTGTGGGGCGCACCGTAGTGAGCAGACCCTTCCAGGCGGTTGGGCGCAGGGTGAGCATGAAGAGGAAGACCACGGCCACGGCGAAGAGGAAACCGAAGGTAGCCTCCGTGAGGAGGGTGTCTATCTGCTCCTGTACCTGTGGCCCGTCGTCCTGAACGATGACGAACTCCACCCCGGGAGGAAGGTTGGTGGTGGAGTCCAACACGTGGCGGACGGCTTCGGTCACCTCGATGGTGTTGGCGTCCGCCTCCTTGAGGACGGAAACGCCGATGGAGGGCCGGCCGTTGGTGCGGGAGATGCTGGCGGGGGCGCCTTCCGCCAGGGTAACCTGGGCAACGTCGGCCAGGCGGGTGTCCGGCGCAATGGCAAGATTCCGGATGTCCTCGACGGAGGTGAGGAGGTGGCCGGAACGGACGGGGAGGGACCTGCCCTGCTCAAACAC
>DAOUKX010000032.1:0-4595 GCA_034420855.1 Dehalococcoidia bacterium | reverse complement strand
CCCCGCCATGACGACAGCACCTTCCCAAATGCCACCCATCGCGCCCAACCTTTCCGCGGCCTTGCTCCGCTTCCGCTGAAGACGCAAATACAGGAACAAGCACAATGGCACCGCGAGAAGGGAGAGCAGGACCCACGGCCATACGAATGTCACCATTTCTGCTCCCTATTGCCAGCGCCGCCGCACCCTGCTACGCACGGAGGCAAACCTCAGAATTGAGGGTACTATGTCCTCCTCCGTGGATAGGGTCAGTTCGTCCACGCCGATCCGCTTGAATGCCCGCGCCAACGCCTCCTCACGCCGGCTCGCCGCCTCGTGAAATCGCTGTCGAAATCCCCTGTCGCTCGTGTCCACGCTGAGTTGCATACCGGTCTCCGAGTCTTGGACCAATACGACCCCAACATCAGGAAGTTCTGTTTCGCGGGGGTCCCATAGTCGCACCGCAACAAGGTCGTGTTTCCTGTTCAATTGGTCCGCCGTTCTTTCCCAGCCCGGCGGGCAAATGAAGTCTGAGACCAGGAAGACGAGGGAACGGCGTCTTATTCGTCTGTAACCGGCCTGAAGAAGCTTACTCAGGTCTGTCATGGCCCCGACGGGCGCCGCCTGCTGTTTCTGCATGGCATCGATTATCCTGAGCGTCTGAAGCCGACCGGTCCGCGGAGGAATCGTAAACTGCACTTCGTTGTCGTACAGAATGGCGCCCACCCGGTTTCCGTTTCGCGTCAGAAGACGTGCGAGCAGCCCCACCAGATCGACGACAACCGACTCTTTGCGCCGGTCCAGCGCGCCAAAGGCCATGGATGGGCTTAGATCAACCAGAAACCACGCCGTTACTTCCCGGTCTTCCATGAACTGCCGTACGAATGGTTCGTCCATACGCGCTGTGACGTTCCAGTCGATGTGTCTAATGTCGTCTGGCGGCTGGTATTCCCGCAGACCGGCAAAGTCCAGTCCGCTGCCCTTGAAGAGACTGCGGAAATCTCCCTGAAGAATCCCGTCGATCCTTCGGACCAGGTGCCATTCCAGCCTGCGCAGCACTCCCTCCGGTGTCTCTGGGATGCTATTTTTGACTGGGGCTTGCGTGCTCACGCAGCGGGACCTCCGGCATTGGGACTGCCTCTATCAGTCGTTCGAGAATGTGGTCGCTCGTAACGTCATCAGATAGGGCCTCATACGAGAGAACTATTCGGTGCCTCAATACATCCAGGGCTACGTCGAGTACGTCCTGCGGAAGGGCGTATTCCCTGCCACGAACAAAAGCCAGCGCCCGGCCTGCCAGTATCATGTTGATGGATGCTCGGGGGCTTGCCCCGTAAAGTATGTATGGACCAAGTTCGCTTAGGCCGCATTTCTCCGGCTGACGAGTTGCCGTAACCAGGTTCACGGAGTATTCGATGAGGGCCGGGTCGACGTATACGGAGTCGGCACGGACTTGCAACGCTGCCAGTTCATTGGCGTCCAGCACCGCCTGCACGTCTTGAAGCGCGCCAATCATGCGCTCGACAATCACAAACTCCTCCGTAGCGCTGGGATAACCGATGAGCACCTTGAGCATGAAACGGTCAACCTGCGCCTCTGGCAAAGGATAAGTGCCTTCCGACTCGATGGGGTTCTGAGTGGCCATAACAAGAAATGGACTGGGGACCGGATATGTTTGACGTCCTATGGTTACCTGGTGCTCCTGCATCACTTCCAGCAGTGCGCTCTGCACTTTTGCCGGAGCTCGATTAATCTCATCCGCCAGCAGTAGGTTGGCAAAGACAGGCCCCAGCGACGTCCCGAATTCGCCCGTCTTCTGATTGTAGATGCGGGTGCCGATAAGGTCCGCCGGCATGAGGTCCGGCGTGAACTGGATCCGTTGAAACTCACCGCTGATGGCTCTCGCCAGCGTCTTGATTGCCATGGTCTTTGCCAGGCCGGGAACCCCCTCGACCAGTATGTGTCCTCTCGCCAGCAGGGCTACCACCAAGCGTTCGAGAAGGTGGTCCTGGCCCACTATCACCTTCTTTACCTCATACAATACCCGTTCCATCGGTTGACTATTCTCGGTATTGGTCATTCCTGAGGCACACCTCTCCGTCGACTATTTTGCCGGTCCGCCGGCTGCTCCGACTGCCACGTCAATCGGCACTGCGAATCCTATCCCAATGAACGTGTCCATGTCCGTTGGGTTTATCAACCCTGTGACAATGCCTACAACCTGGCCGTGTTTATTCAACAACGGCCCGCCGGAGTTGCCCAGGTTCACGGCTGCATCGAACTGGATAACCCCCTGAAGGCGCATGTCTCTATCCGACGGCTGGAATTCCCGGTTCAGCCCGGACACAACACCCGCACTGAGAGACCCCATCAGACCAAGGGGATTACCTACCGCAAATACCTCGTCCCCAACCCCCAACGCCGAGGAGCTTCCAACCGTCGCAGGCACTACCAGGCCGGGCGGACTGAGCGGCCTTAAGACGGCTATGTCCCGTTCCAGGTCCACGTTCGACACAAAGGCGTGTACCCTCGTCCCGTCCGCGAAGCCTATTTCAATCGTCGTCGAGTCTTCAATCACGTGGAGAGCTGTAAGCACGTCTGCGTTCTCGCTGATGACCACGCCGCTCCCAATTTCCCTGCCGTCTTCTCTGCCCGCATCGGCAAGCACCACTACCAGAGAAGGCAGAATCGCCTGATAGACCTGGGCGGAAACGGCCGGTGCGGCCGCAATTGTCTCGAAGGTCTCTGCAATCACTGCATCCACGTCCACAACCGGCGCCTGCTGTTCATCCCTTTCAAAGCCCATAAAGAACACCAGCGCAAGCAATAGCCCCACAATAACAAGTGCTACGAGCATTAGAAGAAGAATCCGTTGACGCAAGTATCTCAGCAGCCTTTCCCGGCTGGACGGTTCCGCACCCACTGACTCGGTAGATTCCTGATTGGCTCTGGATTTCATGGTTATGCGATCTGGTCAAATAGCTCTATGCGAGACCAAAGTCTCCATCACATGTTGCAGCCGAGTCCGGCGCCCTGGGGGACGGAAGACATCTCGCTGAGCTACTGCAACTAAAGGCCAAATGTATCACAGAACCTGCAAAAATATGTTAAGGCCCAATAGACTGGCAAGATAGTATTCAAGCCCAGTCGTCAAACCTTTGCGCACGCCCTCTCCATCCAATCCCAACCCCCCCTCACGTGTTCCTGTGCAAAGCGAAGAATCCAAAGAGGCGGGGCGAAGATCTTGGATGGGGAGTTGATTCCGTTGTTGTAGACGGAGACCCTCAGGACCCGATCCTGCTTGCAATGGGATTCCTGTTTGCTCACCACGAAATCAGTACGGCAATCGTTGGAACTCACAACCCTGATCACCTCAGGGCAAACGTTGAGATGCTGGAAAACGAACTGCCAATTCTTTCCGGAGTAGTGGAAGAACTGCATCACCGCTTCGACGCCGTGGGAGGGGACTGGCCCGGAATAGCCTGATGATGCTCACTGCCTGACCCGAGGCGCGTCCTCCCAAACTGACTAATGCCATCTTGAGGGTTGGCTCACAAGCATGAACCACCCCGTATTCGCAGTCCCGCTCTCCACCTGCGTCAATCAAACGATTACAGTTTACGTTTATGGGATGTTCATTTGACTATGGGTGGGGCAAGGGATAATATCCATCTTTACATGAATCGTCGTATTGCAAAATACATTGAATGGGATTAGAAAGCTGAGGTTGCTTAAACCATGCGCAACGGATTCAAGGTTGTAGACGCCGATGCCCACTTCTATGAGCCTGCCGACATCTGGGACAAATACGTGGAGCAGCAGTACCAGGATCGTTGTCCCAAAGTCGTCGACGTGCTGGGCAATGCGTTGTTCGAATACGAGGACGCCCATTTTTCCGGGTCAGTGCGGGCGAAGACCCTGCTTTCTCAGATGGAGAGCAAGTTCGGCCATGCCTATCGGGCCAAGTGGAGCATGGAAAGCCGATTGATGGACATGGAAGCGGAGGGATGGGACATTCAGGTCTGCCTGCCCACCAACGGGACAAAGGCCCTCAACTACCCGGACCCGGAGGTGTCTGCGGCATTGTCGCGCGCATATAACACCTGGGCCCACGAGTTTTCAAGTTCCGCCGCCAATCGCGTCAAGTTCACGGCGGTTCTGCCCGGGCCGAATATCGAGGAAATGATCGTCGAGGCCCGGCGGGCCGTAGAGATTCTCGGAGCCGTGTCTGTCATGCTGCCGAGCGTAGCCGCCGGCAAGATGTGGCATGACCCCGACTACACTCCGCTGTGGGAGTCTGCACAAGAGTTGGGATTTCCCATTTCGCTCCATGGCGCCAATAGCGGCTATCCCGCCGCCAACGCCCGTTACGACCCACTGGTTGGGGCCTTCATCGCTCTCCACCAGACTATCGGCTTCCCCTTTGAAAATATGATCAGCCTGGGTCATTTCATGTACAGCGGAATTCTGGACAGGTTTCCCAGGCTGAAGCTGCTGGTCCTGGAGGCCAATTCCGGCTGGGTGCCCTTCTGGCTCAACCGGCTGGAGAAGTATTGCGAGGGACGCCAGTCGGTGTTCTTCGATGAGCATCCGCTGGACCTGACGCCGCAGGAATA
>DAOUKX010000031.1:0-7477 GCA_034420855.1 Dehalococcoidia bacterium | reverse complement strand
CGGTGAACTTCATTGGACTGTTGATTTCGGCGGTGCTGGTGCAGCTATTTATCAATGTGTCGCAGACGCCATACGACGCGATGCTGAAGGACCAGGTGCCACACAATCAGCGGGGGAAGATGTCGTCGGTGCGGGCGATTGCGGGGGCGGCCGGAGCGGTGCTGCTTCTGCTGGTGACGGGGTTCATCATGGACCATCACGTGCAGGGGACGCGGGATATCTGGCTGTGGATATCTTTGGGGCTTCCGACGGCGGTGCTGGCGGTTACGGCAGTGTGGACGCTGCTGTTGGTCAGGGACTATCGGGCTTCACCTGAGGAGTTCGCTGCGAAGGTAGAAGAGGTGGCGGAGGAGACAAGAGGTGCTGAAGAGAGTTCAGGTGCGGAGACGCAGGTTGCCGGGGAAGGGAGACTTCGGTCTCTCATTACAGCGTTGGGGGTCTCGAAGCGGAACCTTACCATGCTGTCGGCGGCCTTCTCATATACGCTGGCCGGCGGGATTCTGATGGCGTATACCTTCTACTTCTTGCAAGATGTGGTGGCGCTGGAGAAGCCGGCGTCGGGGATGTCGTGGCTGGCGGCGACGGCGGGTCTGGCGATTATATTGACGCTGTGGCCGGCGGGGGTGATGGCGGACCGGGTGGGTCGTGCGCCGCTGTTGTACGTGTCGTCGGCGTTGGGAGGAGGAGGCACGCTGCTATTCTACTTGGCGCAGAACCTGCTGCACGTGGTGCTAATAGGGATAGTGCTGGGAGTGGCGGCGGGGTTGTTCTTCTCGGCGGGGAGGGCGTTGATTACGGACATGGTGTCGGAGAATCGGGCGGCGCTGCAGATGGGTCTAGCGAATTTTGCGCTGGTGGGGGGACTGGCAGCGTCGCGTCTGGGCGGACCGTTGGTGGACTTTTTGAACGGGATACAGGAGCATTCGGGGTATTACGTGATGCTGATGGTGTGCGCGGTGGCGTTCTGCATGGGGGCGTTTTTTATTCACCGGATGATGCGGGGGTTGAAGGCGAGGGCGGAGGTTGGTTAGCGTGACCCGGTAGCGAGATTCTTCACTTCGCTTCCCTGCGTTCAGAATGACATAAGGGATGAGGGTGAAGAGGGGAGGGGGACTCTTCGACAGGCTCAGGATGAGCGGGGGTTAGGGGGCCAGGAGATGAGGACGGGGCGCATGGGTTTGGAGTCTATGAGGTAGAGTTCGCCGTTGTGTTCTTCGAGGTGGTTGGGGATTACTTCGCGGAGGAGGTTGTCTTTTTCGCTACCCTCAGTGAGGAAGAGCATTCCCCTAGTCTGCTGCCACGCTTCGTCGGGGGTCTGGAAGCCGCGGAACTCGGGAGTTGGGAGGTCTTCCATGTTGTAGGAGATGCCCATTTCGTCGAGGACTTCCAAGAGCTGGGGCGCGGCGGGCAGGGGGAGTCTAGTTTCGCCGTGAATATCCGGCCAGAGTCGGTAGGCGCGGTGCTGGGGAGGGTCCCAATGGAGGATGACGAGGACGCGTTCGGTGGAGTGCTGGGTGAGTTTTTGGACGAAGCTATCGACGTGGCGGGCGGTGTAGATGACGTGGGAGCACAGGACGACCTCGGCGGGTTGAGTCCGGGCGTCTTCCCAGGTGGATTCGACGAGGGAGACGTTTGGGATGTTGTGGGCGCCGGCTTCTTCCTGAAAGGCCTGGGCCATGGCTGGGGAGGGTTCCACGGCGGTGACGTGGCGGCATCGGAGGGCGAGGGGGAAGGCGAGTCGTCCCGGTCCGGCGCCGACGTCGATGAGGGTGTGGTGGGGTTGGACTTCGCGGGAGAGGCGGTCGAGGAGGGAGTCGTCGGTGCGGTGGGGGTCGGAGCGGAAGCTGACGGTCATGCCGTGCCAGTGGTCGTCGTTGGTATTGGGCTGGTCGCGGAGTCGTTCGGTCTGGGCGTGTTCGACGAGGATCTGGTTGAGCCAGGCTTGGGCGGTGGAGATCATTGAGTGTTTATTCCTTTTTGGAAGGGATTCACCCCCATCCAAACCTTCCCCCGTCGAGGGAGAAGGGTGAAAAGGGGAGAGGGAAAAGATGCATTCCCGTTTGCGCGGGAACGGGGGAGGGCCCCAGCCCGGCATCACCCCGCCGAGGGCCCCTGCTTTCGCAGGGATGACGACGAAGAAGGGTCGGGAGATTGGGGGTGGCGTAGGGCGCTCGACTCTTCGACAGGCTCAGGGTGAGCGGGGATTGGGTGATAGACCTGTTGAGCGGGGATGGGAGAGAAAGGTTGTGGCGGGTGGTTTTTGTGTTGGGCATGGTTATTCGGCGGTGACGCCGCCATCGATGACTACTTCTGCGCCGGTCATGTAGGAGGACTCATCGGAGGCGAGGAAGAGAGCAGGGTAGGCGATTTCTTCGGGTTCGGCGACCCTCTTCATGGGGATGGTCTTGGCCCGCTCTTCACGGGTGAAGGCCCGCTTGTAGGTGGACATGGAGGTCCAGATGGTGCCGGGGTGTATGGAGTTGACGCGGATATTGTCGCGGGCCAGCTCGACGGCGGCGCTCTTGGTGAAGACGCGGATAGCGCCCTTCGAGGAGTTATAGGCGGGGTAGCCAACGGAGATCATGCCGGAGATGGAGGAGATGTTGACGATGGAGCCGCCACCGGCGGCCTTCATGTGGGGGACTACGGCCTTTGTGCCGAGAAAGACGCCCTTGGCATTGACGGCCATGATGCGGTCCCAGGTCTCTTCGGTGGTCTCTTCGAGGGAGTCGCGCTCGATGATGCCCGCGTTGTTGATGAGGACATCGATCTTGCCGAAGTTGGATAATGCGGCTTCGATGGTGCGATCCCAGTCGGCCTGGATGCTGACGTCCATTTCTACGAATACGGCGTGACCTCCAGCGTCGGTGATCTCTTTGGTGACGCGGTTGCCGTCTTCGACCTGGATGTCGGCGAGGACGACTTTAGCGCCTTCGCTGGCGAAGATGCGGGCTTCGGCGGCTCCCATGCCGCGGGCGGCGCCGGTGATGATGGCTACTTTATTCTGGAGTCGCATTTTTCTCCTTTTGGTTGGGTTGGTTGGGGAGATTCACCCCTATCTCAATCTTCCCCCATCATAGGGGAAGAGGAAGAGGGGAGGATGTTGGCAAAATGGGCGGCATAGGCGACGAGATTCCTCGGCTCAGCTGCGCTGCGCTCGGAATGACATAACATTTGGGTTATTGGGCGGTGAAGCCGCCGTCGATGACGAGTTCGGCGCCGGTCATGAATGAGGATTCCTCGGAGGCGAGGAAGAGGGCGCCGTAGGCGACTTCGATGGGTTCGGCGAATCGTCCGAGGGGGATGAGGCGATCCCAGTCTTCGTCGGAGCGGGTGTCGCCGTCCATCATGGCGGTGTTGATGACGCCCGGGTGGATGGAGTTTACGCGGATGTTTTGGTCGGCGTACTCGATGGCCACGGTCTTGGTGATGATGCGGACGGCGCCCTTGGAGGCGTTGTAGGCGGGATAGCCGAGGGAGACGATGCCGGAGATGGAGGAGATGTTGATGATGGAGCCGCCGCCGGCCTTGAGCATGGAGGGGACGGTCTGCTTCATGCCAAGATAGACACCCTTGGCGTTGACGTCCATGGTACTGTCCCAGCCGGAGTCGGTGCCCTCTTCGAGTTCCTCGCGGACGAGGATGCCGGCGTTGTTGACGAGGGTGGTGATGTTGCCGAAGCGCTGCTCGGCGGCGGCGACGGCTTCGCGCCAACTGTCTTCGCTGGTGACGTCGAGAGGGACGGCGAGGGCCTGGCCGCCGGCATCGTTGATTTCGGCGGCGACGGCCTGGGCCTGCTGGTGAAGGACGTCGCCTAGGACGACTTTAGCGCCTTCCCTGGCGAAGAGGCGGGCTTCGGAGGCGCCCATGCCGCGGGCGGCACCGGAGATGAGGGCTATTTTGTGCTGGAGTCGCATATTTTGTTCCTGTGGTTGAGGATTGGGGACATTATAGAGGGATTGGGTAAGGGTGGGTAGGGGGGATAGATTTTCGAAAACAATTGGTGCTGTTTTTGAGTAGATTCATGTCTGAGAAGGAAGATATTCGGGAATTGAATTGTTTCAGAAAATTCTGGATGGAGAATCCTGGCCCAAGGGAGGGATTTGGGGGCATTAGTTGGCGCAGGCGTTCTGTTAATTGCATGTAGGGAGGGAAGCAGGAGAGGTGGGCGTGTGGCAATGGGCAAAATGGCGGTTTTCCGGGATGGGTTCCCGTCTGCGCGGGAATGGGGGAGGGGACCCAGCCTGGCACCGCCCCGCCATGGGTCCCTGCTTTCCCAGGGGTGACGAAGAAGGGCGGCCCCTACGGAGGCAATCGTGTTTTGTCGCAGGCGACCAACAGTGTCGCGACAACGGGGGCTTGGGACGCTCGGCCCTTCGACAAGCTCAGGATGAGCGGGGGGATTAAGGGGTGGATTCCCTCCGTCGCGGGAATGGGGGAATGAGCTGACCTGGATATTTTTAGTGACTAGTCATATAATATGTCTAGTTTATAGTGAGGATAACTATTATGAAGCGTATTGGGGCGGCGAAGTTCAAGGAACAGTGCCTGGCTTTGTTGGACCATCTGGACGCTGAAGGTCTGGTGGTTACGAAGCGGGGGAAGCCGGTGGCGCGGGTGCTTCCTTACGACAGCCGGGAGGCGGACCTGATCGGCAGTTTGCGGGGGAAGCTGTGGGTGAGGGGAGACATTTTCAGTACGGGGCTTTGTTGGGACGCAGATGGTCAATCTTGATACGCATATACTCGTCTTTGCGTTGAGCGGGGAGTTGAAGCCCGATGAGCGCAGGGTGTTGGCTGGTAACAGGTGGTCGGTATCATCGATAGTTTTGTGGGAGCTGGCGAAGTTGGTACAAGTGGGCCGGGTGGAGTTGGATCTGGATGACCGGGAAGTTCTGCGGACGTTGGGCCGGATTCACGTTTGGCCGATTGATCTGGCGGTTGCGGTGGCGTCGACGAGGTTGGATTTCAGGGGAGACCCGGCGGATGAGATTATTGCGGCGACGAGTGTGGTGCACGACGTGCCGCTGATGACGCGGGATGAGGTGGTGAGGGGTTCGGGGATGGTGCCGCTGGCGGTTTAGGGGGGCTAAGTGATGGACATTGATTAGGGGTGAAGAGTGGCCCCCCGCCTGCGTGGGGACTGAGGGAGGGGTTAGTTGGCAGGGGGAGAAACGGGTTCCAGGCCGAAACCTTTACGGATGACGCTTACTACGAGCCGGTAATCGGTCCTATAGAATTCGCTGATTGATTGTTCAACCTGTGTCCGGTATTTTTCGTATTTGGGGACTGATGATCCAGCCTTGGTCAGGATGCGCTTGTAATATAGCGCGTGATATTTGCTGGATAGTCTTCGCGCTCGACGCATATCGACACATGAAACGCCATCCTCTCTTTGAATAAGCTGATAAATCCGATTTCTAGTCTCGTCGGGCCCTGGCCCCATTTGGAGTACCAGGCGTCCGCCTTGATCTTGTCCAGCCTCTCCCATGCCTGAGCTCGGGTATCCCATCGATTCCCGGTGAATAGGAGCGAAGATTGTTCTTACTGTGATAATCCGGCGTAAGGGCTGGAGAAAATCGTTCGATAGCGGGCATTAGGATTTCCCGAGATTTTGCTTCTAATGCCGGAATGGATTTGATGATCAAGTCTATTGCAGTTCGATGTTTGTCGTAAATTTGGAGTGCCAACTCATCTAGATTGTCTGCGCTGTCCAATACATGCCTCCTCAATGTGCGAGCATACTATTTCAGAAACTCGGTGACCTCGACACTAATGGTTGAAACCCGTACTTGGAGTGTCCTTTCGATAATGTCGGCTACGTTGAAGGAGCTAAAGGGCACGTACCTTTCGACATCATCCTTAGATTCTGGATCTCGGCCGTCTGACGTTAGAAATATGGGGAAAGGGGTGAGGGATGGGTATTCACGCTCCACCGTCTCAAAGTACAGTGTAAGCTAGTCAGAGTGCTCACTGGCTCAGGTCTTGTTTTCTATGAAGCAGACAATCTCATCTGCATGGACTAAAGTCAGGACGTCTATGTTGTGATGCTCAGTTGCAACTTCAACGCTTCCTAAGCCCCATCCGTCCACATTAAGTGAAGTAATGTCTGTTATTCCCAGTCCGCACGCATCAGCGGCAACTTGCGAAGGAAGTAGGCGCGCAAACCGTGGGAGCCGTTAGGGACTAGGAGCCAAGCAAGCAGCGCAGAGTGCTGAGCTTCCCAACGTCAATCTTGAGCACATCGAACAGATTGAATTCGGCTAGAAGGTTTTCTAGGCGCTCAAGGTCGGGATCAAGGACGAGATTCTGCAAGGCTTCTTCTCGAGAGACTTGCTTGGGCGGAAAACCGATCACCTGGCTTTCTCCCTTCGAACTCTTCGGAATCGGGCACCCACAAGGAACGCCCCTACAGGAGATGGATGCATCTTAGTCGGTGCTTTTTGAGGCGGTCAATTTGGGCCGGTGGACGGGAGGGAATGGGTGTGGGAGTATGAGGGGAGGTTTGGGAAATGCGCTAGAGGGGGCAACTAAGATGGTCAAGATGTCGGCGGGCAAGTGGGCGGTGGAGGTGCTGCGGTCTCAGGGGGTGCGGTACGTGTACGGAGTGGTTGGGTCTGCGTTTCTGGAGATTATGGACGCGATGTACGGGTTGGAGGACATTGAGTACGTGGGGACGCGTCATGAGCAGGGGGCGGGGTTCATGGCGCTGGGATACGCCCACGCTACGGGGAAGCCGGGGGTGTGCCTAGTGACGAACGGGCCGGGGGCGACGAACCTGGTGACGCCAGTGGCGGGGGCGTACGTGACGCACGCGCCGATGGTGGCGATAATCGGGGGGATTTCGCAGGAGCACATGGGGCGGGACTCGTTCCAGGAGGTGGACCACGTGGGTGTGTTTCGTCCTGTTGCTAAGGCGTCGGTGATGACGCCGAACGCGGGGCGGATTCCTGATACGCTGCTTCACGCTTTTCGGGTGGCGACGTCGGGGAAGATGGGGCCGGTGGTGGTGGATATTCCGCGGGATATTCAGAACGATTTAGGGGTTGATGGGGCTGCGGGCATGCTGGGGCCAGTGCGTCAGAGTCAGGCTGCGGCGGGAGATCCTGCGTCGCTGCGTCGGGCGGCTGAGGTCTTGCGAGACGCGAAGTTTCCGGTGATTGTGGCGGGCGGTGGGGTGAAGTGGGGTCGCGCACATGAGGAGGTGTGTGCTTTGGCGGAGGCGCTTGCGGCGCCTATGGTGGCGTCGTATGGGCGGGTGGACTCGGTGCCGAACGACGAGCGGTTGTACGTGGGGATGCTGGGTCGGGCGGGGGCGCCGGAGGCGGCGGAGCTGGTGCAGCAGGCGGACGTGGTGCTGGCGCTGGGGACTCGTTTGTCGCACTTCACGACGTTCTATGACAACAGGTTCATCCCGCGGGATGCGAAGATTGTGCAGGTGGAGATTGACGAGGAGGAGCTGGGGCGGAATCATCCGG
>DAOUKX010000030.1:0-39469 GCA_034420855.1 Dehalococcoidia bacterium | reverse complement strand
TGTCCGATGAGATTGGGCCTGGCAGTCTACCACGGCTTGGACTCCTGGGTCAGCTGAACGCGATAGCCCACGAGTATCCCACCGTGGCAGCGGCCGTCCCGAGGTTTGCGTGGCTGTCGGTCCAGGACCTGCCCGTAGGAGCGGGGTCCGATCTCAATCTAGTCATCTCCTTTCGACGGGAAATGCCTGAACTTGCTCCAAGGGTCCTTGAATTGCTCTGGCTGTATGACCGCGTGACGCTGCGGAAAGCGCAGGTTCTCAGCGATATCTTTGTGATGGCGAAGACAGATCCGGAGTTATCGGGCCGAATTCTAAGCATTGAATTCGAAGACGAGGTAACCAGTGAACTCCGTAGTTTTGCAATACACTCCGTGGATTACCTGTGCCTGGCCGAGTACGAATCGCTAAACTGGTGCGATGAGATCCTGGCAGAAGCCTGGCTCCAAGACGGCCTGACAAAGGAAAAGGCGGCGAAGGTCGTAGCCCTGAATACCTCTCTTAGTACCGAGCTTTTCTCCGAGCTGGCCCGGGAAGGGACGTCCTGTTCGAATCCCAAACGTTCGCCTCACTGGGCGATGTCCAGATATTCCTGGTCAGTCCGACCCCGCTCCAAGCGGATGACAGGGTGATATTTGTCCATGCAAGGGAGGGCATCAAGGAAATTGACGCATTCATGGAAGGATCCTGCCCTACAGGACAGTGGTGGTGGGAATGAACACGGGCCAGCTACCATTCGACTCCGCCCTGGGACGGAACCACGGCACGCACATGCAGTTGATGCTCGGCGTGGAGACGCCAGAGTTGAAGAGTGTCGTTTACCACGAACTGGCCCACTTCTTTACTCCTCTTGAGCCAAGATGGCTTTCTGAGGGGACGGCCGAGTTCCTGGCCCACTACACCTAAAGGCGCGAGGGCATTAGCCTGCAAAAGTTGCTCGACCGCGCCCAGAGAGTGATCGAAGACCAGTGCCACCCGGAAGAGGTGACCAACATTCACGAGCTTGTAGAGAGAATGGAACGGGCCAAATCAGGTCCGATACCTGTCGATTGGCTCACGATCTTCCCCTGCAACTATGCCATGGGTGCATCCTTCCGGCTGAAGATGCACGAGTTGCTAGGCGACAATGCCATTTCTGCGGCATTGAGCGAAGTATACCCGCCGGCTAACGACAGCTTGGCACCACCCGTCTACCTGACATTTGAGGCCCTTTACTCCCGTACCCCGCCTGAGAAGCGAGAGGAGTTTCTTGCCCTCTATCAGACGCTACACGGGAGTCCTGATCTCGACAGGTGGCTTCGCTGAACTGCGGCAGTGAACACCTTCGGCTGAGCCGTGGAAACGGTTCCCTTTGCCCATGGTGTCCTGCCTATGACCCCACTCGTCATGCTTCGTCCCGATGCGGGCGATAATCCCTTGACGGTACAGGGCAGCGTCTCCGAGGCGCTGCTCACCTCCTCACCATCTGACGTTACGTGGACCCCACGTTCAGGCTCACGCTGGCTTTGCCACCTGCGTGGTAGGAGCCCAGCCGGTGCAGCGGCGTGCCGCCTGTTAGCCGGCCGGCCTAGGTCCTGCCGTCAGGCAGCGTTAACTGGTACTGGTATGCGTACACCTCGGCGCCGGTCCACTCATGAACGTCTCACAGGAATGCCACCCGTCCGGGCTCCATATTGCAGCTCTGGTTGGCCACCGGCGTCGGCCCATCTGCGTCTTCCTCTCGACCCTAACCTCGACGCCTTACTAGCAGGGGTTTGCGAACTCGCCCCCTGCCTAGACCGCCTAGCCGGCTAGCTGTATTCTGAGGGGTGCCGCAACTACCCGTATCAATGTCTGACAGGGTCCGCCGCTTTACGTTTTCTTCCCATTCGCTGGACAACAACAGATAGACACGCCAATGGACCCGACTCGTACTCCTCAAAAATCCGGTAACCGGAATTTTGAGGAGGATGGCAAATGATGTGAAATTTAGATTGGCAGAAGTTTGTGGTATTGGCATACCATAGGCGCAGTCTGGAAGGAGATCAATGCGGTGAGGAGCTTGGTTTGGTCGAATCCAGCCAAAACTTGCATTCACGGCCTTTGGAGGATATGCATAATCATCCTTCTTGCACCCATGCTGCTCGCGGCTTGTACATTCGGCTTTGACGACTCCCCCACTCCTTTCCCTTCGCCAACCAGGGAACCCACACCAACGGTCACTGTTGAAGTGGAATCTACACCAGAGCCAACGCCCACCCAAACGCCTGCAGTCCCCCCCAATTCAACCAGGACCCCACCTCCTACTCCAACCTCTACCAGCACTCCCTCAACCAGCCAAGCCCCTTCGTCAACCCAGATGCCGACAGCCCCTCCAGAGGTTCTTTCTCCTCTCAGTGGCTTTGAGGAGAGTCGCTGGTTGGGAGAAACAGACCCCGAATTGGCCTCCTCTATGGAGGACCTGAACTGGATACGAGACGGAATCGACGGTGCAGAGGCCATAGTCATTCGGAACCTGCTCTACCTCTCGGTCGTAAGCCGCCCGCTCGCAGCGACCGTCGTCGCGCTGGACTGGGTGCAGGATGACATTGACGACCTGGAGGCCAGCGCGATTGACTGGATGAGCAATGTAGAGAGTGCAGAGGTCATGTCGGCCATAGTCGCTCTGGGCTGGGTGCAAGACGGCATTGGGGAACTGGACGTCGAGACAATCAAGAATCTGTCCTACATCGCGTACGAAGATACCAAGGTCGGCTTGTCCGTGGTTGCCCTTGACTGGATACAGGACGACATTGACAGACTTGAGGCGCGGGCCATTGAAGGTCTGTCTTACATCGCTTCTCAATCTGCGGAAGTCGCAATGGCCATCGTCGCCCTGGACTGGGTACGGGACGACATTGTCAGCCGGGAGGCTAGCGCGATTGACTGGATGAGCAACGCAGAGAGTGTGGAAGTCACGTCAACCATAGTCGCTCTCGGCTGGGTGCATGACGGCATCGGGGAGATGGACATCGAGACAATTGAGAGTCTGTCCAACGTGGCGAATGAGGATTCCGAGATCGGCTTGTCCATGGTTGCCCTTGACTGGATACAGGACGGCGTTGATAGCCTTGAGGCACAGGTAATTGAGGAGTTCTCCTACCTTGCGTTTGAGCATTCAGTGGCGGCATTATCAATTGTAAGTATGCCGTTCATGCAATCAATTGAACCCCCCGACATAGCGGCTGTGTCATCACTGTGGCGACTTGCGATTAATGATCGAAATATGTTCGAAGCCATAATGTCAAATGAGGTCCTTCGAGATGGCATCTCGGACGACGAGACTCCAATAGTCGCCACACTGCATGGCGTCACAAAAGTTAATCCAGACCTCATAGACGTCCTGCTTGACCCCTCCAGAGTCCTCATTGAACGGCGCCTCATCACCTTGCCGCTTGCGGGTGACGTCGTTCTTGCCATCATCCGCACGGCCCCCGGTGCGGCGAGTTCAATGGATCAATTGGAGCACTCTGTTCGTCGTATTGAGGGGTACATGGGCGTACCGTTTCCGACCAGATATGTGAGCATTCTCTACGAGAACGCCGTCGGCGCATGGGGGTCAAACTTCCTCACTCACATTGCCATCCTCCCCGAGGCCGACGTTGAAGCCGAGAACGAACTGGACCGTACGGTAATTGCCCACGAAGTGGCGCATTACTATTGGACCGGCAACAAAAACTGGGTTGACGAGGGAGCCTCTAACTTCCTCGAGATGGAGCGGGCACTTCATGGGGGCATCCCGGACGCTGCGGCTTCGGTCTCCGACCCGCCTTGCAAATACGCCAGCAACCTTGTTGAGTTGGAGAAACTGGACGTATATACCCAAACTGCCTGCGAATACTCACTTGGGGAACGGCTCTTCGTCGATTTGCACCTCACTCTAGGCGATGAGAGGTTTCGAGAGGGATTCCGTACTCTCTACCTGCTGTCTGAACTGGAACCGGTAGGTATTGACCAAGTCTGGGAAGCGTTTCGCTCGGATGATGGGGCGGCGAACACGGTGATCGCCCGCTGGTACGACGGGACCAGACGTCATGATCCATCTCGTCTCAATGGAGGACCTGTGGACCCGACGTTGCCCGAGATCAGCGGTCATATCGACAGGGCATACATCGCCACCGGAATGGACGGGCCCGCGGTTGCCGACTTTTCCGTGCAGGATGTTACAGATTGGGTCTATCTCACGTTGACGTATACATACAGTGTGTCAGGAGGCCTCCTTGAACTTCCCTTGGAAATTGTTGAGTACTACGAAGACGGGCTCGAGTTCCGCAGACAGCGCGTCGGACTAACAGCGGAACCCGAGTACTTTAACGGGGCGAGTTCGTATACGGTTGGATTGCCACCCGGTGAGTGGGCACCGGGCCTGTATTATGTGTACGTGTATGCTGGGGGTCGCAAGGTAGCAGAGGTGGAATTTGAGGTTACGCCCTGATCGTGTCCAAGGTGAACTTGTTGCTTCGACGTTTCCGAGCATTCCGCCCCCACTGTACCAGAGCAACCCGCCTACTCCGTTGGAAGGCATGCTGGCTGGGCAATCACGAACTCTCTGGCTGATATGACAGAATGAGGGAACGAAGGGAGAAAGATACGATCTGCATGGACATCCATGATGTCCACAAGGTCTACCGATTCTGGGATAAGGTAGAGCTGCAATGGCCCAGAGATTGTTGGGGGTAATTCGCGGCAGACAACGGGCATGGATACGGGCCCGTTAAGTTACCCCCCGGAAATGTCAGCAAGGCTCACCGCGTGGCCACTGAGTTGACCTACGGAGGGATTCCCGAGAGCAGGCATATCCTGGAGGAAGGACTGTGCGTCATCAGGAACGCCCCACGGGAGGTGGGAGGCATCGAGGGGAAAGGAGTGTGCCTATTCGGGCCCAATGCCGGGACTAGAGGCAAGTCGGCCTCAACCGGCTTCTTTGCCATGTCAACGACTCCATGGCCACGGACCACCGCCACGCCTTCCTCATATTTCCCCAAGTAGAGGTGGGGCGTCTCCCGGACCTACGCGAAGATGAGCAGCTTCAATCTGGTGCCCAGTAAGTACGAGCCTACAGGAAACGGTAGTCCCACCAGGAACATTCCCATAGACAACATCATGGGTGGCCCCGTCTTCAGGATCTCCGCCTCGGACCGCTTGTTGCAGGTGGCTCACCTGATCGCCCACGCCCTGCTAGTTCGGCAGGAGGAAGAAACGAGTTCACTCTGGACGTCTGCAGACCATGCCGGAGACGTCTTTGGTATCCTGGAGTCTGTGCTCACCCGCAATGCCTCACATAAGGGCATAAGGATCACCAGGGCCTGGTCAGAGGATTGGATCGGGAAAAGGCGCGCAGCTCGTCGGCCATGCCCGGCGGACTGGTAATCTTCATGCCTGTGTGGGGGTGTTTGCGGTGCCGCCTACGAAGAATGTTAATGGCTGTGGCTAGACATGAGACTCCGTCAAGCATCTCGGCATCAACTGTCCTTACCCCTTGTTCCGGGATAAGCAATAGAAAAAGTGGGAATTAGCTACTATCCATCAGACCTGTTGAAATCAAGAGCCTTCATTCT
The DNA here is from genome assembly GCA_034420855.1 of Dehalococcoidia bacterium. GTDB lineage: Bacteria > Chloroflexota > Dehalococcoidia > Lucifugimonadales > JAPULR01. The sequence goes on along the minus strand of DAOUKX010000030.1, from coordinate 33,896 downwards.
TCGAACTCAATCGAAACGCAACACTCAGGCACTCGTGGAGAGCCGATCTGGATGCATTGGGATTGGGATGTCGGCTCGGTAAACAAGTGTGTCACCTTCTTCCTAATGAACGGTTCGATTCCTCTCGGTGGGTGTACTATATCGGCTATCCACATAACTACCTTTAAATGTGGCTGGGGACCCTGTGACTCCCTCCAGAGCCTTGTCGATCATATAGGTTCATAGTTCAATCACGAGCCGTTTCCCCTGATCCTGCCTGTGCACAGCCTATTCTCTTGGCTTTGATGAGAACTTGGAGAAGATAAAGGCTGTTGTACCAGCCGCTCGTTTTGGTGTAAAGCCACCGGGCGCTGCCCCGGTCGTGCGAGGAAATTCGGAAGTCTTCGGCGTGGGCAGTCCTACATGGCGGGGAGCAGAGGTGGCCCCGGCCCAGAACCCTATTGCTTCAGGGCAAATGTGATGGTCTGATCACCGGAACTGGTGATGGTCAGCTGTGACCCGCTGATGGCAAATCTCTCCGCATCAACCAGCAGGTCAGTGTACAGGGACTCCTGCATGAACAGGTCGCGGTTTGGACAACCCGCCTCAGTCCAACTGAGCTCTTTTATGGTGAAGGATGATCTCGAGGCGCTGTACCTCCCTTCGTAGGAGTTGCATCCCGTCCAGCCGCTGATGCCACCCTCCTCTGAAAACTCAACCTCCACGTTTCCAATGGCTGGGCTACCGCCTACCGAAAGCAGCGTCCATGATGTACCCGCAAGGGGTTGTTCTTCCGAGGCGCAGGCAAGTGCTAGGAGCGCCGAGGTGACGACTATGACCGGTAGCAACATTCTTTTCGCTAGCACCATGTGTCACACTCCGTAAAATGACAAATCTGAGGAAGGTCAGATGCCTGACCGCTCCTTTGCTCGGGAGCCGGTCAGGCCGACCTGCACCAGAGCCGCCATCCCGTGGAGGCAAGTACGAGAGGGATAAGAACAGCGATGACCATCCAGATTACGTCTGAGTGGACCCTGACCGATTCGCCCTCCTCCAGGGCAAGCAGGTGGACCCAGTTGCGGAAGAACCAGATGGCCAGGACCGCATTGGCGTAGAACAAGGCGTATGCGCCGAGCCGCGGCACGATGTCCGGCCCGGCCCTCGCCTGCCTCCTCATATAGGCGAAATTGGCCGCCAGGGCGGTGAGTATGCCTGCGGCAGAGATTGCGTTGAAGACGGTCCAGATGGCCTGGGCGTCGTAGATGGTGTCGAAAATGAAGTGGGCGGTGTAGATCCCGCAATACGCTAGCATCAGTCCGCCGATTATCCGCGTTATCATGGTCATGACAAACCCAAAGAGTTTTCGTTGTGAGAAGAGTGGCCTCATTATAATCCTACCTCCACTTCCGTTGCCAACGTGTGGCGACACGCTGGAATAAGGTCACCACGTCCAGCCGCACCAGAGAGGTGCCTTCCATACTATCGTCGTTCCGCGGGCAGGCGGATGATGAACCGGCTGCCTCCCCCCACCACGCTCTCGGCCTCAATTTGCCCACCATGGGCCTCAACCAGCCTGCGTGCGATAGTAAGCCCCAGCCCGGTTCCTCCGGTGTGGCGGGAACGCGAGGGGTCGGCGCGATAGAAGCGGTCGAACAAACGAGGCAGGTCCTCTTGCGCTATTCCCCGTCCGTTGTCGGTTACATCCACCTGGACAATGTCGACGGCGAGACGGGCGGAAACCGTTATTTTTCCCCCCTCCGGCGTGTGGGTCACGGCGTTGTCCAGCAGATTGCCGACCACCTGGGCGATACGCGACGGGTCCACGTAGAGCGTAGGCAGAGACGGAGCAACGTCAATGCTCAAGGCTATTCCCTTGGCTTCAGCGCGAGGGCGTACTGCTTCAACACAGGATTGCAGCAGTTCTCCAACGCGCGTCTGCGCCCGTTGGAGCCTCAACTCCCCTGCGTCCACTTGCGCCACAAGGCGCAGGTCTTCAACAAGCCGCGACAGCATGAGAGCCTGCTCGTGGATAGTGTCTATGGTTTCCGGCGTGGGCTGAAACAGTCCGTCTTTAATGGCCTCCAGGTAGCCTTGAATATTGGACGTTGGTGTTCGCAATTCGTGAGCGATATCGGCGGTTAGACTGCGTCGGTGATGTTCCGCTTCTTCCAACTCGGCGGCCATGTCGTTGAAGCTATGGGCCAGCCGGCGTATTTCGGTGGGGCCGGCGGTGTCCGCCCGCTGGGACAGATCGCCTCTACCCAAATGCCGCGCCGTGGCCCCCAGCCTTTGCAGAGGGGCCAGGGTGTGTCGAGATAGAAACCACGCCAAGACCGTTCCCAGGGCCGCGGCGCCGATGCCGGTCCACAGAAGATAGCGATTGACGAGTTTGGAAATTCGGGAAGCCTCCGGATCGACCAACGCGAACTCATGACCCTCCGAAGCAGGGCCGAAATCGTCCGAGGCTATGAGAGTTCCCACGGGATCTCCGTCGTAGAATACCGGCAGAACCTCTCCTGAGTGCGGTACGTCTCCATTCCTTTCGTACCCATCGGGGATCTCCCCACTCGGCCCAACTACCAGGTCCGGATTGACTATTGAGATCGAAGAGGAGGGGGAATTGGAGTCGGCGACCACATTGCCCTGGATATCTAACATAGTTAGTCTAAACCCGGAGACATCGGCCGCCTGCTCCACGATTGATTGCAGGCCGTCGTTGGATGCGGATAAAGCGTGATCTTCTACATAGTAGTCGGAGATGAACCTGCCTGCCCGGCCGACCTGCGCCAGATCCTGATCGTTTTCGAACCGGTCGGTTTGCCTCTCGGTGGCGAGGCCGATGAAGATTCCGACGGTAGCGAGAGCCACAGAAAGGATCACTGCCACCCCCAACACCAGACGAAATTGCAGGCTAGATACTAGAGTGCGCAGATGCCCGGCGGACAAGTCAAACTTCCTCTAGTCGGCTCAAACGGTAACCGATACCGTATACGGTCTGTATCTGCTTGGAACTCCTTGGGCTTACGGCCTCCAGTTTGCGGCGCAGGCACGACACGTGGGCGTCGACCGCTCGGTCGAAACCGTCGAAATCGTAGCCTAGAACCCGGTCTATGATCTGGTCGCGGGAGAATATCCTGCCGGGCTCCTGCAGCAACAGGGTCAAGAGCCGGAACTCCGTTGGCGTCAGAGGGAGTCTTGCGCCATCCACCATTGCCTCTCTAGTTCGCAGATTTATTCTGATTTTACCAAAGGACAGTTCGGGGTAAGCGGCCACGGCGCCTTCCTGATTCGTGCGACGCAGCACGGCGCGAACCCTTGCCGCCAGTTCACGGGGGCTGAAGGGCTTGGTAACGTAGTCGTCGGCACCCAGATCCAGTCCCTCCAGCCGGTCCTCCTCTTCCACTCGCGCCGTCAACATTATGATGGGCGACATCGATTCCACCCGAAGCTTGCGGCAGACATCCAAACCGTCCATGCCCGGCAGCATGAGGTCCAGAACAATTAGGCAGGGCCGTTTCTTTCGGGCCAATTCAAGCCCTTTAACGCCGTCGTTGGCCGAGACCACCCGGTATCCGTCGCGCTTCAGGTAGACCCGCGCCAGAGCAACCACGTTGGGGTCGTCGTCGACGACAAGCACGAGGGGTTTTTCTTCCTTGCCCTTCTTGCTGTTGATGTTCTTCGAGGTCATGGTAGATACCTCAATTCGGATCTTGCATTATGCGGAGAAACGCCGGGGCGGACCCAAGACCCAGCCCCGGCCACCAGCTTGCCTCAATCGGGGTTATCCAGCAATGTCCGGCTTGGTGGAGTCTGCTTCGGGACGTATCTTGTCTTCGGTATCCCGTCCACTTCCGATATCCCAGATTTCCCGTTCCGCCGAGTATAGCACCCCAAAGGCCTGGGGCCTGGGCTTGAGCCACTCGCTGGCCGTTCACCCCGAGCATTGAGCCGATCCGGCTCCCGTATTCCTGGTAGGAGAGCCCTTCGGCCATGAACTCATGGGAGTCGGTCTGCGACTCCTCCTCGAGCCGTTCAGGAGCCGTATATTCGACCGAAAGAGTGGCGTCCACCTGGACCATGGCGATGGTCGTGGCCTGGGTGTTGGTGCCCAGAATTTCTGCAATCCGGGTGGCCAGCTATTTCGGTTCCCCCGCATCGTTGACTTCGTCGTTCCCAACGCTTGCGTTTGACGTGTCCACGCTCCGCACGATGAGTTCTTCGGGGGATTCCTTTCCGCCTGGCTCGCCGCTGTCACCACCGGAAGCGAGGACGGCACCCCCGGCAACGACCCCGGTCAGCAACACCAGGACAAGACCCATTAGCATCAACCTCTTGTTCATGTCGCTACCTCCCGTTTGTCAAAATTTGTCGGGCTTGGCGACCCTACGGAAGTTATCAGACTAGCAGCGAATCTTTAGGGAACTTTGAGGACTCCGTCATATTTGGTAACTGCGATGATATCTAATGGGCCATTAGGGATCAGATCTAACCCATTCTCTAACTGGCGCAAGCGTCTTCAAGATGATCTGTCGATCCGTTCCCGAGTTGGACGATTATGACCAACGGCCTAAAGCGAGCAGTGACCTGATAGGAGCCTGGTTCTGAGCCTCTTCACAGTTGTATCCGCTCTCCTGGCCGATACGGGAATGTGAAGAAGGCAGAGATGAGAGGAATCGCAACTTTCCAAATATGTCGCGCCGATCAGGTGATCACGGGAGTCGACACTCACAGAGATCAGCATGTGGTAGTAGCAGTTGAAGACTGAGGTATTCGACTCGGCGATAGGCGCGTGTCTGCAACCACCTGTGGAAACGAGGAACTCCAACGATGGTCGTGCAGTTTGGGAGAGATCCGCGCCTTCGGTATCGAGGGCACGGGTTCCTACGGACCTGGAGGCACTCGCTTCATGGCCAGCAAGGGATACGCGGTCATCGAGGTAAACAGGCCGGATCGATCGGTCCGCTATCGGAAGGGGAAGAACGATCCCACAGACGCCGAGATGTCGGCTCGCGCGGTGCTTGCCGGCGTGGCCGACACCCCTCCGAAATCCGGCGAGGGTGAAGTCGAGATGATTCCCTTGCACAAGAGTGCAAGAGATTCTACCGTCAAGGCTCGCACCCCAGTCCGCAAACCAGATGAGAGCACTGGTCGTCGCAGCCCCTTCCATCAGCGCACTGACCCAGCCGTTGCCGAAACTTCAGCCCCTCTTGTCTGGGTGATCCAAGGCAGCCGCTTAGTACACACTTCGCTCACTTGCCCGCTGCTTCCGACGACTCAGTGATGAGCTTCGGGAACTGGGGTTGGAAATCGGACGACTCACCCGGTCTGTTGCGCCCTTCCTGGTCAACACCTCAGGTGTGGGACCCGCCACAGCTGCAACCCTGATGGCCTCCATTCCGAGGCTGCTTTCATCTCCCTGTGCGGCGTTAACCCGATCACCGCGTCGTCCGGAAAAACCAACCGCAATGGTCTGAATCGCAGTGGAGACCGTCGGGCCAACGCGGCACTCTATGGAATAGTCATCGTCAGGCTGCGTCATGATCCGAGGACCCAAGCGTACATTCACCGTCGAACTGCGGATGGAATGAACAAGCGCCACATCGTCCGCTGTCTCAAACGCTACCTTGCTCGAGAGGTCTACTCTACTATTCTGATGTCTACCTGGATTGTCCGTGAAGCTGCTTGACGGCCATAGGACCATCTGCGACCGGTGTCTCCGTACCCGGATTGCTGTAAGCAAGGGTGACAACCAGGGCGGTCAGTGAATTGGCGTATTTCAAGAGTGCTCGTATAGAGTGGCAGCCGGATAAACTCAAGTTACGGTAGGACCGAAGGCACTTCTAATTGTCGGCGTTGCGCCATAGCCGGAATCCGGCGACGCCCATCACGATTGGCATCAAAGTGTCTATGACGACCCAAAACTGTCCGTCAGGTGCGTTGTCCGGGTCCAGATTGCTGAACCAGTTCCAGAAGAACACAATGAAAAGGGCGATCGCGCCGTAGAAGAGCGCGTTGGTCTCCAGGTAGCACTTCAGGTCGGCGTCGGGGTTACCGTCGGCGCGACGCTTCTCTAAGTAAGCGGCGATAACGGTGACGATCATCCCTGCCGCCATGAACCAGTTGAGAATATCCCACACCGGGAACGGAGCATCACCACCAGGGTGATATAGCGGCGTGATGATGAAATGGACGCCAACGGCAACCGCCACCAGCACGAGGTAGGCTGCAACCAAGCGGATCAGAATGGACATGATCATCTCCCCGGGCCCTAACAGGGATATGCATAAGCCCGAATTGGTTCGGAATTAACTTGGAAAGACGCCTGGAGTCCCCACATTGTAGAGTTCGTCTCACATCCCTACATCGGAGGATCTCCATGGGCCACCCCGAAGAAAACTATCAGACTCAGCGGACTATTGCAACGAATTCACCGCACCCATTACAGACTCCATTGACCGGCATGGCTGTGAGGATCCGTGGTGCCATTCTTGCCGGCCCGTTGAATCATTCCTCCCGCAATTCGACGACACATGTACGCTTGGGACCTCGGGTCTCTACGCTGCCTGACGATGACTATTCGATTGACTGCCGCGCTGGCCCTGCTGATCGTCAGCGTCTTCCTGTGGTGGTGCGTGCTGAGATAAGGACCACCTCGATGGGTCCCCGCAGCCCCGACCCATAACCACCCGCCCCGGCGGGGTGACATTCTTGGGAACCTCTGAACAACGGAAGGTGAGGCACACAGGAAGGACAGCAAGGGTTCTGTCGTAGAATTTGGGGCCGGTTACCGCTCCCCAGGGTGTTTTGGAGGGAAGGGACGGTGGCCCATGCCCCTGTTTGGGGTACAGGTAGCCCATGTCAAGTGGCCAAGTAACGCTCCGCCGTTATCAGATTGGTCAGTCCCAACAGCAACGCCAGCCGTTGGGTGCTCTTGGCCAACCCCCGGTAGCGGACCTTGGCGTATCCTAAGAGTCGCTTCACCCACAGGAAGGGATCCTCCACCTTGGCCCCGTATCTCCGCTACTTTTCCTCCCACCACCCCTGGACGATCACGGCACAAGCCCCACCCTGCTTGTGGTCTTCGAAGATGAGCTTGCGGCCATCCACTTCCTGAGGGTCACCGGGAAGGAGACGGCTCGTGCCGGGGTGACGGTGCCCCTCTTGGTCTGCCACAGGGGTTGCTGGAGCGGGTTGGACCCCGGGTCAGGCTTGGCGAGCAGGGGCGGGTTCGAAACCGAGTACTACCTTGTTCTTATCCCGTAAAACTCGATTGCAACGGTAAAGATAACCAAGGTGGGTGACCTGGTAATGTCCAACGGGTAATTCGCAACTCAAATGCAGTCTGATAGGCCAAGTCCATACGGCCGAAGACTAACTTTCCACCTGGCGTAAGCTAGAGGGGCCAAAGCCAGGGTAGGCGACAATTGCCCTGTCTACTATTGACAAAGTCTAAATAAGATGTTATATTGACATTGTCCAAACAACCCCCGGTGGACAATCGTCGTGGCAGAAACGACAAAAACCAGTATAAGGAGAGTGATAGACATGATGGTTTCTACTGCAACGGACCTCAGTTATGAGGTCCAGACCAAGGTATCCACGGAGCTACAAGCCCTGCTGGTAGACCTCATTGACCTGAGTCTGCAAGGCAAACAGGCCCACTGGAATGTGGTAGGTCCTCTCTTCCAGTCAGTGCATGTCCAGTTGGACAACATCGTAGACGACGCTCGGATGTGGGCTGACGAGGTAGCGGAGCGCAAGGTCACTATTGAGTACCCGGCCGATGGGCAACCCGGTGACGTGGCAAAGGAGAGCCGTCTTGAGCCAATGCCACAGGGATACATCGCCGACAAGGAAGCTGTAGCGCTGATGGAGCTACGAGTGGCCGGCGTCGCTTCTGGTGCGAGACAGGCGGCGGAGCAAATCGGCGATCTGGACCTGGCCAGCCAGGACCTCATCATCGGTATAGTGCAGGGCCTGGAGAAACACCAATGGATGCTGCGGGCGCAGCGATCATAGACGACCAGGAACTAGCCCAAAAACTGCGGGCCACCGGTCTCAGAGCCACCAGACCACGGCTTCTGGTCTTGGAGGTACTTCAAGAGACGGGGCCTCACCTCTCTACGGACGAGTTGGTTGAAGCACTAAGGGCCCGTGGCAGTCCTCTGCCACGGGGCTCTGTGTACAACGTGGTGGGGGCTCTGGCCACCCACGGGCTAATGATGGTGACTGATATCGGCCCCGGGCGTGCGCTTTACGAGCTTGCCGACAGATGGCATCATCACTTCGTCTGTCGCACTTGTGGCCTCATTGAGGATGTTGAGTGCGTGGTTGGATTGAAACCCTGCCTGGACCCAGGCCGGATCAATGGGGAAGTTGACGAGGCCCAGGTGATTTTCCGAGGAATTTGCACCCGGTGTCAGCCAAAGTTCAACAGCGAGAAATAGATATGATGCAATAACGGTAAGGTGGCCACACTAGTGCATCCCAGACGGCAGCCCATGAGGAGCATTCGTCGACTTTCTCAGCCATCCTCGTAGGCAGTGAGAAGGTGATGGTTCTTGTCGTTCGCGCCACGTCTGGCATATTGATATCAAGTCCTACCGGAATATTGCGTCATAGGTTGATTTTCTGACAACCATGTCTGTAGCGCATCAAGATCTCGTAAGGCTGCGGGATCCTTCGTATTAAAATTCCTGTGAGATTGGAGGAGAAAGCGAGTCGGTACCGTTACTGGTCGAGACGGTCAAGGAAGCTGTTTACTATCGACTCGTACCTTTCGGTGTCGAGATTCCAGGAGCCCACATGGGTGGCGTCGGAGAAGACGTGGTATTCGACGATGTCAGGACGTGCCCCGGCGAATCTTTCGCTGATGACTGCGGGAACCGAAGAGTCCTCGCTCCCATGGAAGAGCAGAATGGGAGTCGGGGGCAAAATTCCCCCGGCGTGTTCAAGGTGGTTCATGGCACTAAAGTCTACGCCGAATCGGAGGGTTGTCAGAACCTTGGCCAAATCCGTCAACAGGCCGGGCAGCGGCACCCCAAACACCCGCTCCTGAGCTCCATTGAATTCGACCACCTCATCCAGGTTAAGTGCCGGAGAATCGAGAATGACGCCCCTTGTGCTGTCTGCGATCTCGGAGTTGTAGAGGAAGCTGACGACAATAGCTCCCCCCATGCTGTATCCAACCAGGATGACGTTCTTCGCACCGGCGCTGATAGCGAAAGTCACGGCGGCCTCCAGGTCCTCCCATTCTTCCGCTCCGAACCGGTAGTACCCATCGGGATCCGACGGAAGCCCTTTGTCGTTCCTGTAGGTGATGGTAAGGGTTGGGTATCCCCTCTCTACGAACATTGGAAGTGTTCTCAAGAACTCTCGGCGATCGGCGCCCTGTCCATGCACGAGTATAACCCACGTGTCGGTCTCGCCCGCCGTCTGCCAGGCCGGAAAGACTCCCAGAGTGGCTGGAACACCTACCTCCTCGAACTCAATCCCATGGGCGACGAGCGGATCTCCGGGATATGCATAGGAGTCGACGCGGACACTGTCACCGATCGCGGGCAGAGGTCCCAGGGCCATCAGCTCTCGGACCACGGAGTCGTCGGTGATGTGGACGATGGTGGACACCTGGTTATAGGTACCCGCCGACTCCAATCCCCAGATGCCGGGTTTGTTCCAACGGCCGTCGGGATCCGTGTTCGGAGTGGTAGCCAGGTTGATTCGACCGTCTGCAATCGACGTCACCCTGAGATCAAACGGGTCGGGCTCATGATGGGCTATGAATGCGCGCCGCTCGATCTCTCCGGAGTAATGCCAACCCGCCCCGAGGAAGAGGGTAAGGGCAATGAAGACGGCGGCGAGGACTATCGCCTTAATCTTGCGGACACGAGACAAGGGAGAATGCCTCAGGAACTGCCAGGCAAGATTAGGCCGGGGACGACCACGTTGGTGTCAAGGGCGAGTCTCATGTCCGGATTGAATCGACATCTGCCCTATACTCGTCCACCAGGTAGACCACGTCATCAGGGACGAAGCCATCCTCTCTGGCCCTCTCTTTGCCATATGGGAGAAGCACTCTCCCATTCCACTCCTCGATGTAGCGAAGTTCAGCCTTCCATAGAAACTCGCCCGTGGAACGGCCCTGCCGTTTCATCGCCTCGCCCACCTGCTCCGCCATCTCCGACGACAAGCAGAAGGTGTTGGCCTTAGTTGTTTGCAGCATACTTACTTCTTGATTATCGAATCTTACCGAGATAACGCGATACCAACTGGGATCCTCTTTGGGAAGTTGCACTTAAATGGCGATAGAACACGTTCCATGTATTAGTTCGAGCTTCAGTTGGAAGTTCTTCCAACTTCAGTGGCCTGGGTAGACCCTCGTAGCGGTAGCGTTGCGAGAAGGTTAGGTTGGAGAGTTCGTGATTATTCATTGGACGTGGCAATTATATGCCTCATGAGGATTGAGGTCTATTAACATCGTGTTGAAATTCCCGCCTCCTGAACCCCTACCTTCTTGTGTCTATGGGGCACCACGGAGTAGCTGAGGCCCCAGCCCTTGATTCGGTCGGAGGGTGTAGAGTCGGAGACTTCCCAGGCGTTGAATTCCGGAGTTGCGCAGATGTTGCCGAATTCCCGGTGCTAGCCGTGATGGGCCGCTACAATCCTGTCCAAGGCGGAGATGAAGCATCCACCAACTGCCTGGCTACCACCCGTCGCCACTGACGGACTCTGGGTTGTAGGGTCCGCAGTTGACGCCTACTATACCGATCAGGGTAACGGCGCATCGACCGATCAAGAAGAGCCCAAGCCGTTATGTCCGGGTGCTTCTGAAGCCATTCCAGTATTTCACACCACACTCCTTCGAAGGGATGCAGACGGGAGCGCCAGTTGCGTGAAGCGCTGCGACCATCTCTTGAAGTATGAGTAGGGCGCTGTTCTCCCTCTCGCCACAGTTCAGGCAGCCTGGAAAGGAAGTGTTACAGACTCTCACTACTTGGCACCCTGGCCGAGTCTTCGACTACTCCATGGTGGCGCTGTCCTCGTGCACCACGACGTCTAAACCCGAATCCACCGAAAGGGGTAGCGTCGGCGCGGGGATAGGACATGGGGATTCCGGACACGACCATCAGCGCGGATTTCGGGTAGATAGACCGCCGGTGGGCTGATGATCATCCGCCGACAGGGGTGTAAAGGTGCTCATTGAGGGTCCTGAGGCGGCAGAGGATACTCCCCGCGGTGCCACCGGCGCGAGTTGAACAGGCCCTCGATGGGTGGATGAGGATGGCGTAGGGATACGGGTGTCAGCGTCAGAGGGGAGGCGGCAGGGCACGCAGCCGTGCCAGGGCTCCGGTGAACCAGTCCGCCCAGGGCCAGCGCTGCGGGAGATGCAGGGTGAGCCTACGCGCTGAGCGTGTGAGTCGTCCGGCCAGGGAGAACAGGCGACGCCTGAGGGGCTTTGTGTTCACCACCCGCACGCCCAGACCGATGAGGGAAGTCCAACGGGCCAGGTTGTGGGCTATCACCTGCACGGCCATCCAGGCGGCGTTGGCGGAGAATTGTCCCGAGGGCATGTGGTTGAGTCCCACACCGTACTTGAGGTCGCGGATGGCATTCTCCACCTCTGCGTGGCGACGATGGTCCGCCTCCAATTCCAGGGTGTTTCCCTCTCTGTCTGTGATGAAGGCGTGGTAGCTGTAGTTGGCGATAAGGGCCAGTTGGGAGCCGGGGGTGGGTTTCACCCTACGCACGATGAGCCGCACGGGCACGGCATCGGGTTTGCTCGCAAAGGGCGTGTAGGTGGTTTCGGCCACATCGGCGGCCCCGTCCATCCAGTAGGCTATGGGAGTCCAGTCGGTCTCGGGTATGTTCTCTATGAGATCGCGCAGGCTCCGATGCTGTCTGACGGTGATGGAGAAGCGGACACCCTTGTCGCGGCACATGGCTACGATGTCCCGGCTGTAGAAGCCGCTGTCGGCGCGCACGGTGAGTTTTCCCTTGGCCCCGGCGTGGCGCACACGGCTCACCGTCTCACGCAGGAAGTGGGCTGCGCCCCGACCGGTGTTGGCTCTACCCTGTCGCAGCCTCGCCATCAGCACCTCTCCAGTTCCCGCAGCCACGGCCACCAGCGGGTGATAGCCTCGCTGGCCGCTGTAGTTGTGGTGGCGCGCTCCCTCCTTCTCCAGCCCGTAGGTCTCGCAGATGGTGGAGTCTAGATCGATGGTCAACGGCGAGTCACCTGGTCCTGCCTCGGAGTCCCATGCGCGTCTCAGCAGTTCCCTGCTCACCCGGTCCAGCTGACGGACATGGCCCCACCTGTAGCTGCGCAGGAATGTACCCAGGGTCGATGGCGCCTTCACCCTACATCCCAGCACTCTCTCGGTACCTCCTGCACGCAGTGCGTCCGCGTCGTCTATGCAGTCGTCCCCTGCCAGGGCCGATGCCACCAGGGTCAGCATCTTGTCTCCCCCATTCGCTCGCCCCGGCGAGTCCCCAAGGTCAAGGTGGTTGTCCACCAGTTCACCCAGACCCAGGCGCCGTGCCAGGGTGAGAGGCACCATCAGTCCGGCATTGGCCACCAGTCGGGATTCGCCTGAGGCTACGGAGATGCGGTCAGGACGCTCAGATGATAGCATCTATTGGGTGCTCCTTTTCTGGGATGGGTTTTTGGTGTAAAAACCATTATCCCAGATTCAAAGGAGCACTTTCTTTTCCCCTTTTCTACATCCCCTCCCCTAATTCTTCGGTGGATTCGGGTTAAGGCTGCGTTCAGGACAGGGTTTGGGATTGGGCGTTGGGCAGCGCGGTTGGCGAACCGCGGATACGGTAGATGTTGGTTGGCGTGAAGAGTCACCCCTATCCATACTACAAGCTCAAAGACACCATCTAGCCTTCTCGCTCCAGGGAGAGGATCGGAGAGGGGGCTTCTGGATTCCGGCTTTCGGTGGAATGACGCGGGGGTGGGAATGTTGGTAAGATGGGGCCAGATTAGGCTGCCTCGCCTGGTGAGGGCGACAATTTTGCGAGAGGCGATAGATGAGCAAATCAGAGATTCCCTTTCTCACGGCCACGGAACTTTCGGAGAAGATCAGGAACCGGGAGGTGTCCCCGGTGGAGGCGACGGAGGCGTACCTGGAGCGGATAGAGGCGCTGAATCCGAAGTTGAATTCCTACATAACGGTTATGGCAGATGAGGCTAGGGAAACGGCGCAAGCGGCGGAGGATGCTATCGCGTCCGGAGGGTATCTGGGGCCGATGCACGGAGTGCCGGTGGCACTTAAGGACCAATTGTGGACGAAGGGAGTGCTAACGACTGCCGGGTCGAACGTGCTGCGGGACTTTGTGCCTGACGAAGACGCGACCGTGGTGACTCGGCTGAAGGAAGCGGGGGCGGTAATAATCGGGAAGACGAATCTGACGGAGTTCGCGATAACGACGAACCACCACTATCCCCACGGGATGATGTATAACCCGTGGAGCAGGGGACACTTTGCGGGTTCGTCCAGTGGAGGGTCAGCGTCGGCGACGGCGGCCTTCCTGTGCGCCACTTCGTTGGGGGAGGACACGGGTGGATCGGTGCGGGGTCCTGCTGCAGCGTGCGGACTGGCGGGGTTTCGGAGCACCTATGGCTTGGTGAGTCGGTACGGGTTGCTGGGGGCTTGTTGGTCGAAGGACGTAATCGGGCCGATTTCCCGTACTACGGCGGACTGCGCCATTACACTGCAGGCTATTGCGGGATACGACCCGAAGGACCGGTACACCAGCAGGGAGCCAGTTGCTGACTTTACGGCGTCTTTGGAAGGAGACATCCGTGGAGTGAAAATTGGTGTGGTGGAGGAGCGGGTGCATACGGAGGACGTGATGCCGGAGATTCGGGCCGCGACGCTGGAGGCGATTGGGGTGCTGCGGGAGCAGGGAGCGGAGACTACGGAGATTTCGCTGCCCATGATGCCGCAGACGGCGGCGTTTTCCCTGGTGGGAGAGCTGGTGGAGGCGGCGTCGATTCACCACAAGTGGGTGAGAGAGAGGCTGGACGAGTACCAGAACGAGTTGCGGTTGACGCTACTGATGGCGAGCTTGATACCTGCGCAGACGTACTACAAGGCGAACCAGCTCCGAGCGTACTGGCGGGAGGAGATGCTGAGGGCCTTTGAGTCGGTGGACCTGATGGTCTATCCGACGTCGCCTTCGGTGGCCCCGACGGTGCCGCCACCATCGGGGTTGGCGAGCCGGGAGGACATGAGACTGAACTTCTTCGGTCGACGGAGTTTCACCCATCCGGCGAGCCTGGTGGGGTCTCCAGCGCTGTCGGTGAACTGCGGATTTACGGAGGCTGGACTGCCTATGGGGATGCAGATTGTGGGGAGGCCCTTCGACGACGGCATGGTGCTAAGGGCGGGACATTTGTATGAGCAGGCGACGCCGTGGCACAAGATGACGCCGCCGGGGTTTGGGCCGAGGGAGGATGGGGAGTAGGGGGTCGAGGGTCTCACCTTCGCAATCGAGGTCCTTCGACTTCGCTGCGGTTGGGATGATATATGGGGTGAGTAGGGGAGTGGTTAGGGGTTGACGGCTAGCACTATATCGGGAGTTCAAAGGGCAGGTCGCAGTCTGTGAGTGGTTGGGGGCGCCCGTTTTTAAGGTGGAAGGTGTCTTCGAGGCGGACTCCGCCGATGCCCGGGACGGAGAGGATGGAGTGGCCGACGGTGAGGGTCATTCCGTCAACGAGGTTGAAGCTGAAGTCGGCGGGATGGATGGTGGGACGGGGTTTTTCTTCGAAATCCAGGCCGATGCTATGGCTGATTCCGGGGACGTAGAATTCGCCGAAACCGGATTCTTCGAAGATCTTCCGGGCCGCTCCGTCGATGTCGCCGTTCTTCGCCCCCGGAATGATCGCCGACACCCCGGCGGCTTGCGCGCGCCGGTAAACGTCGAAGAGTTTCTGCTGCCTAGAGGTTGGTGAACCAACAACGAAGGTGCGTGCCAGGTTGGCGCAATATCCCTGATAACGCGGGATCACGTCCACTACAACGAGGTCTCCTGCCTCAATGAGCTTGTCAGAAGCGGTTCCGTGGAGCCATCCTGAACGGATTCCGGAGTTGACGAAAACAGGTGTGGCCACCCCCTGCCCACCGGCCTTCCGCATGGCATATTCGATCTCCGCGCCCACTTCATTTTCGGAGATGCCGGGCCTGATCCAGGCCGCGGCAGTCTTCATGCCAATGACTGCGATGCGGGCCGCATCCTTCATCAGGCGGACTTCTTCGTCGTCTTTCACCAGCCGTAGGTCGTCCATAACCGGGGCTATGTCTACGACTTTGACCTTCGGATTTGCGCGCTGAAACAGGTTGAGGAGGAATGCGGGGGTATTGAACCACATTTGCACGCCCACCGTCATTGACTCCTGGCCGCCGGCCATTTCGCGCATGGTCCCGACAACGTCCTTAATCTGCTGGCCAACGGTACCGAAGATCTTCACGTCCTCGACTCCAATAGAATCTCTGACTTCGGCCTCCTCTCCCTGGAAAGTTACGACTATGGGAGGCCCGGCGGCAGGTATCACGGCTCGTGGCTGAAAACGGTCTTCTCCGAAGAAGTAGATATAGTCGTCGTGGGTCAGAATGAGGTAGGCGTCAATGCCCCGTTCCCTCATGCGGTCCTGGGCCCTCTGCAAACGGTCTCTGTTTAGCATTCCTTTCTCCTTGTCGCAATATGGGGATAATCTGCTCTACCTCTATCTGTCAATGGCAAATTTGGGGTGGGCATCAGTGTAGTTCACGAACCGCCTCTACACTATTATGCCAAGGGGGTGGGAAGCCACCATTCGCGGCCGCGGGGAGTGTCGATGTATTCGGGCCAACGGAGGTCTACTGGTGGTGGGAAGTCTCTGGGGAGGAGGGGTGGAGTCCAGTTGTCGCCATCGATGCCGCCGCCGGTCCGTTGTCGGAATTCGTCCTGGGATTTGGCGAGCATTTCGGGTTGGGTGAGGAGGTCTACGAGGGTGGCGGCGATGGTCTTTGCGGCAACGAACATGCCCGGGTCGATGCAGCTAGATACACCGCCGAGGGCGTTTCGCGTCCAGGCCGGATAGAGGTAGCCAGGGCTGGGAGGCTTCAGTGCGGGACGGCTGGTGTGGAGGCGTACAGTAGGGGCGTGCCAGGTGTAGTCGACGTAGTCGTCGGAGGTGTAGTTGGCCTGCCAAGCGGGGAGCTGGCGCCGAACCTGAGCTTCGAAGTCGGTGGGGGAGACGAGTTGCTGGCATTCGCCGGTGAACGGGTTGTCCATTGGTTCCAGGCCCAGATTTTGCTGGATGGCGCGACCGAAGGCGCGGGCGTCCTCGTCGAGGATTGGAGGGCCAATGAGGGCGAGATTGTCGTAGGTTAGTTGGGCCATGGCGTGGTTGGGGAGGCCGACGCGGGTCTTTGTTACCCATCGGATCGAAACTTCGCATCCGGTGGCTTCGGCGGCGCGGCGGGCATTGTTTTCGAGGACCTTGTAGATGCGCTGCTGGATGTCCAGGTTGGGGGAACGCCAGGCGTACTGGATCTGGCTGAAGCGGGGAGGGAGATTGTCGGAAGTGCACTGGCCGCCGGCCATGATGAACTCGTTGAGGGTCCAGGTGCCGGTGTGAGGGTACATGGCTTCCTTGGTGTACTTGGTGCTGGTGTACATGAGGCATAGGGCGTCTATGGCGCCGGGGCAGCGGGGAGCGGAGTGGGGATGGTTGGGGCCGGCGAGAAGCTCGGGATCCACCCAGTTCTCGGGGTCGTGGCACTCGAAGGTAAAGACTGCGCTCCAGTAGGAGCCGCAGTGGGTGTCCCAGATGGTGGTGTTGGTGGGGTGTGGGTGGTAAGAGATGAAGGCGTCAAAGCCGTCGTAGTAGCCTTTGGCGGCGTGGACAGGCTTGGAGCCGCAGACTTTTTCCGCGGGCTCGCCGAAGATGGCGAGGGTTCCCTTGAGACCGTGTCGGTCGATGGCGTCTTTGGCGGCTAGGATACCCGCGAGGGCGGCGACGCCGAGGGAGGAGTGGGGGTCGGTGTGGCCGGCGGCCCAGGGATGGAGACCCTCGCGTGGTGCACGGTAAGGGACTGGTTGCTGGGAGTTGCCGGGGACGGCGTCGTACTCGGCGTAGGTGCCTAGCACGGGGCCGCCGGAGCCGTAGGTGGCGAGGAAGGCGGTGGGCATTTCGCCGGAGCCTCGCTCTACGTCGAATCCGCGGGACTCGAGGAGGTCACAGAAGGCGGCGGAAGAGCGATATTCGCGCCAGGCGGGTTCGGCGTGGTCCCAGATCCGGCGGTGGAAGTCAGAGAGGGATTGTCGGTTTTGGTCGATCCATTGGATGGCGTGGGATTTTTCGGGGTAGGTGTTTAGCATGGGGGCTCCTTTGGGAGGATTCGCCGATCTGTCCAGGGTGCGGGTTTGAAACCCTCACCCACCGGCAAGTGGGAATTGAGGTTAGGACGTGGAGGGGCGGTTGGCAACCCAGCCGTGGGTGTTTGAGGGCAAAGGGGAATGGGTCCCCGCCCTCGTGAGGACATGAGGGGGAGCACGGCTGCTACGTCGACGAGATTCTTCGGTCTCGCTCGGAATGGAATGTGGAGATAGTGGGTGGGGGTTGAAGGATTAGACCCTGTTGTATGACGTTGAGAAGACTGCTCTAGATATTCCCTTACCATTCCCCCTTTCGATAGGATGACCTGAGCTTCCGTCCTCTCGGTAGTCTCTTGTCTGAATCACGCGATATCCTCAACATTATCAGAACGGCTATTGCGATTCCCGTAGTTATAACTGTGACTTGGCCCAATGTTCTCAACCTATCTGCAACAGATTTGGCCATTTGCAGGCCGATAAATTGGCTGCTCATACCTCCGACTTCGATGCCACAAACTATGGCTATCCCAACCCAAACCAAGGTTTTCCCCTGTTTCCATTTATAGGAGTAATCAACCAATTGAATTGCAGGATTCTTAAAACCAGGGACGAGACCGAGGAAAAGAAGCGCCGACCCAACGCCGCGCCTTGGACTGTTACGAGTACGATGGTGAATAGACCCACATATTGAAAGAAGCCT
Source organism: Dehalococcoidia bacterium (assembly GCA_034420855.1). Lineage (GTDB taxonomy): Bacteria > Chloroflexota > Dehalococcoidia > Lucifugimonadales > JAPULR01. The sequence continues at coordinate 15,850 of DAOUKX010000030.1, read as the reverse complement.
TCGATGGGCTCGGCCCTCCAAACGCCAGAGGCCCAGCCCAAAACTCCGGATGCTAAAAGAGAACCAGTAAGCCAGATAAAGGTCTTGCGCACATCTACGTGGTTGCTGGGATTTCGCGATGGTCCATTGTGAACCGCAGAACCGGCGGAACTAGTCTCCTCATTGCCAATAGGCGGAGAGAGAGCTTCCAAGGGCTCTATTGGTCTTTCAGCACCTGGTCTGGTTAACATCGGGAAATGTCGTAACAGAATATGGGCATGGGCCGAGGCGGGCTGCCCTTGGATGGCGAATTCGAACGTCACCCTGGGTTCTCCCTCACTGAGTTCGTAAAACTTCCATATATCGCCGTTGCTGAGGCCAAAGACGCGTATGCCAACCCGGTCGAGGGCATAGGTGTGAACTTGGTCACGGTGGTCGTCTGTGAGATCTTCTGACATGCGCTTGGCTTCCAAGAACACAACTGGGCGCACCCGGTCTCCGGGCGGGTGAAAGGCATAATCAACTATGCCCTTTCGCACCCCGGACCGTACAAGATATTCCCGAGAATCCACAGATGAATCGGACCAACCGAGAGCGCTGAGCAAAGGATCAATAAGTACGATGCGAGTCCGGGTCTCGTTGCGTCCAATCGTGCGCCCCCCCCCCGCCTGATAGCGCCCTGAACCGATTCTATGACTTGGGTCATGGATCCAAAGGGTGACAACGCCGGTAGGCATGGCGGGCGGGGGGTTAGGATGGGAGGAATTTGGCGACCTCTAGGGTCACATCCGGGAAAACGAAGGGGGCTATGGTTTCTTTGGGATTGGAGTTACTGACCTTGGAGGATTTGTCATCAACGGGACCAGAATAGACTTCTATCCAGTTGTCCTAGCAGCCAATGATCCACACTTCGGGAATACCGGCACGGGCGAAGGCTGAGAGCTTGTTGGTGCGATCATAGCCATGGGAGGCGTCAGAGACTTCCATAGGGAGCAGTACATCTTCCGGACCTCTGTGTCCTCCGTCGTACAGGTCGTCACGCCCCTTCGGAAGCATCACCTCAGGCTGGGGCTCACTGACGTTGCTTAGGCGGGTGAGATTCTGGGCGGCCACGACAGCCCGCCCTGTCAGCGAGGGCAACTAGTTGGTAAAAAAGTCGACTCTGGCGGCGTGCCAGTTTCCCATTTGGGGCATAAGGATGAAGTGTCCGTCGAGAAGTTCGACGCGGTCGTTATGGGTTAGGAGTCCTGCGTCGGCCATGCTAGAGCATTCAGCGACCATAAAGGGAAGGCGGGTCGGGGAGAATGCCTTTGCAGCAGTTGCGGAACTGGTTTTGGTGGCCATGGCCATTGTGCCTACTCCACTTGGAAGGAATTTGCTGGGGTTAGAGGGGTGGGCGGCGGTTGTGGAAGTCGGTGTCCTGCTGGTAGGCGTGACCGAGGCGAAAGACCACGTCTTCTTCCATGGGGCGTCCAATTATCTGGAGGCCGAGGGGGAGACCGTCCTTAAAGCCGCAGGGAACGGAGAGGGCGGGAGCGCCTACGACGTTGGCGAGAGAGGTGAGGGTGCGTCGGGGGGAGAACATCTCCGACATGAATTCTTCCTTGGTGCCAAGGCCTGGCTTATTGGTGAGGGGTGGGGCCACATCGGCGGCGGTGGGGAAGAGAAGGAGGTCTACTGTGGTCATGAGTTCAAGGAAGTCTTGGCGCATCATTTCCCGTAGGCGCTGGGCCTTGTAGTAGGTCTGGGAGGGGATGAGACTGCCGAGTAGCAGGGTGATTCGCATGTTGTGGTCGTACTGTTGAAGTTCCGGCCCGCGGATACGGTGTCGGTGTGCGGTTGCGCCTTCGAGATAGGTTATGGGGCTGGCGATGGCGCGTCCGTTTAGGACGCCCGGGAGGGAGACTTCCTGAACGGCCGCGCCGCGGTCTTCGAGGATTTTGCCCGCCTGGAGGACGGCGTCGCGCATTTCGGGGATCACGTGGTCGCTGTATACCTTCTCCCTGAGGATGCCGACGCGGAGCCCCGAAGAGTCGCCGTCCAAAAGGTCGGCATAGGGAGGGACGGGAGTCTTCCAGGTGTAGGCGTCCTTAGGGTCGTGGCCGGCGATGGCCTCCAAGGTGATGGCACAGTCGCGGACGGTGCGGGACATGGGGCCAATGGTGTCCATGGACCAGCAGGAACCGAGGAGGCCGTAGCGACTGACGCGGCCCTGGCTGGGGCGGAGTCCGGCGAGGCCGCAGTAGGCAGCAGGCCCGCGGATGGAGCCGCCGGTGTCCTCCCCGAGGGAGGTGGCGCACATGAAGGCGGCGGTGGCAGAGCCGGAACCGGCGCTGGAGCCGCCAGGCATTCGGGTCTGATCCCACGGGTTGGTGGGAGTGCCATAGGGGTAGTGGTAGGTGTAGGCCATGGCATATTCGGTGAGGTTTGTGGTGCCGACAAGGACAGCCCCTGCGTCTTTGAGGCGGGCCTGGACGGTGGCGTCTTCTTCGGGGACGAAGTCGCGGAGGATGTTGGAGCCAGCGGTAGTAAGGACTCCCTTGGTCCACCACTGGTCCTTGACGGCAACGGGAATGCCGTGCATGGGACCGAGATAGATGCCGCGGGAAATCTGACTTTCAGCGGTCTCGGCTTCGGCGCGGGCTTCGTCGGCGCAGACGGTGATGTAGGAGTTGAGGACGGGGTTGAGGGCTTCGATCCTGTCGAGATAGGCCTCGACCACGTCAACCGGGGAGACTTCGCGGGACTTTATTTTCTCTGCAAGCTCGGCGACGGTGAAGAAGGGGAGGTCTTTGAGATCCATGCTAGCGCTCCTTTGTGGGAAGCAGGATGGGCAGGGGTTCGACGGACTCTATGCCGGGAGGATTGATTACGTCTATGGACTCGATGATGGCGTTGAGGACGTCGGTCACCTCGGGTAGATCGGCGTCGCTGATGTCGAGGCCGACGGCTTTACCCATGGCGCGGACGTCGTCGGTGGTGAGGTCATTGGGGGAGGGTTCCGGTTCGGGCTCTTCCTCCTCGCCCAGACCCAGGAATGCGGCTGTGGCATCTATAAAGGCCTGGGGCTTGTCGACGGTTACGACGTGACCGGCGTCTTCAACGTCGACCGAACTGAAGAGGTCGCTGGCCTGTTTCATGCGCTCGATGATGTCGTCGGAGACGAGGATACTCTCCTTGCCACGGACCTCGAGGACGGGACAGGAGAGGTTGTGGTGGATGCGCCAGTAGTTGTCGATATATGAGGGGTCCTGGTTATCGGGGAGGGTGTTGTCAAAGAGGGCGGGGTCGGCCTTCCACACCCACATGCCGGTGGACTTCTGGACCATCTTGTTTGCGATGTCCTTTCGGAGTCGGGTCTCGTCGGCCCAAGGGTTGGACTCGCGGTGCCACTGGTAGGCTTCTTCGAAGTTGTAGAAGAATGGGGGCGTGGGTTGTCGTGTCATCTGGGCGCGGAGGGCTTCCTGGCTGCGCTCGGGGCCGATGTCGACGATGATGACGCGTTCCACGATTTCCGGGTGGGCGTCAGCGTAAATGAGGGCGTTCCAGCCGCCCATGGAGAGGCCGGCGAGGACACACTTTGTGATGCCGTGGGCTTCGATGAATGCGGCAAGGTCATCGACGAAGCGCTGGCGGGCGTAGCCATCTATGGCCCAGCCGCTCTCGCCGTGGCCGCGCTGGTCGAGGGCGTAGACGTGGAAGCGGGAGGACATGGCTTCGGCGAATTCGTCCCAGATGTGGGCCTGGCCGGTGTGCCCGTGCATGCAGATGAGGGGCGTTTTGCCTGCGGCACCCCAGTCGAGGTAGCGGAGGCGTACGCCGTTGAGGGTGATGAATTTTTCCAGGTAGGCGACGGTCATTTCTTTTCCCCTTGAGGTGTTGGTGATGGGGATATTGTAGCGGTAAACGTGGAGGTGCGCTATAAGGGGGTTAGCGGGACCAAAGTCGGAAAGGTCAGACTTGAAGCCAGTTCCTTCTGCGTTGCAGGTCATCGAATGTCCCCTCAGAAGGGAGTCGCAGAGGCTTCGAGGAGTTAGTCCTGTAATTCCCTCAGTGAAGATTCGGAGGAGAGATGGGAGCGTCGAAAGAGATTGTCTTTGAAGCGACGGAAGCGGAAGAGGGCGGATTCGACGCGCGATCGTCAGGGTACGGCGCTTTTACGCAGGGGGATGACTGGTCACACTTGAAGGCAATGGTTAAGGATGCCGCGCTCCGCCGCCTTGGGGCGGATTTTGCGCCCAGAGTAGTGCGGCTGCGTTTTGTGAAGGACCAAGCCTTGGCAATGTGAGGTTGCCGCGGGAGATCTTGGGGGATGATCTGGCGACGCTGATGCGTCGTTGGTTTGGTTATAGGGTTGTGCGACCGAGGAGCAGCCACGTGACATTGGCCGTAACCGTTGTCGGATTACCCTATAGCGTTACCGTTCCGCGTCATCGTTACATCCGGGGCGGGACTCTTGGAAGGAAAGAATAAAGGTTTCCGATCAAGACAAAGGAATCAGTTACTCTTGGGGCGTGGGACCTCCTCCCCCGTGACTGCTACGGCGGAGCGTAGGACTCCATGCAGTTTCAATCCTCGTGTGCGGGAGGAGTGCGATTGTATTACGAGCCTACCGGTGGCAGATATTACTGCAAAAAGGGGGAGCAGCCGGCCTTGTTGCATGCAAGAAACCGGTAGTAGGCGCCGAATGAGAGATTCAAGGAGCGGCCCAGGTCTGTGTGCGAACTGATGGTAAGCGGCGCACCCACCGTGGTCAGCTTATCCCCCACCTGTCCCATTATCGCTGAAGTTCTACACCACTCTGGATCATCCGGTAGCCTGCGTACCCAACCGGTAGGATCAAATTGATCAACGGCCATGTTTAGTTCTCGTCAAGTCGATCGCTAGGAACAAGACTTCATGTTGTTATTGGTTAGCGCCGGGACTATCAACCATTACAACTAATGCCATGCAATGGCAAGCAAGAAGAGATTGGCTCGGCCCCTTCTATGGAGTCCTTACCCCAATAAAGTGGAAAGTCAGTCCTAATAGGATGATGATGGCCCCCGCAACGACGATTATGCCCATCGATTCCGGTAGACCTAGCAGCAAAGTCAGTAGTCCAAACCCCATCAGCCCGATTCCCAGTTTATTGATCCAACCGCAACCTATCTTGCCCCATCCCTTCCTATTGGTCCACCGAAGCAGCGCCCTTCGCCGTCGAGGACCTCCCAGAATCAGCAATAATAGTCCACACAGCAACAGTCCGCTGCCTATTCGTGCAACAATCGAAAGCATCGACGTCCCTAGTCGTGACCCATAGTAGTCTCTCGAGACCTCGCTAAGGACGAATTCACCCACCGTTACAATGATCAAGAAGGCCACTCCCACCAGCACCACGCCGACGCCCACCCGGTCCAACCAACCTAACCGGTCATAGATAGCCGATCTCCCGCCAAATACTGGTATTTCCATCAGCCAGCGGAAACCTGCGATGATAGCCCCGCATAGCAAAGTTGCACTTCCCAGCAAGGAAAGCAGCTGGGTTCCCGCCTTGTGATTACTCGGAGACAGGAGACCTCGTTCTTCAGGGACGCCAAATAGATCTAACATTCCCGAGAGTGCCAGAAAGAAGAGATTTCCCAACACTGAACCCAGCAATATGACCAGAACTCCGGCTGCCATCACAATCAGACCTACCCTGTAAGCCTTTGGAAGCTGCCCGAAGAATGCCAACGCTCGGGAACCGTCTACCATTTGCAGATTCACTCCTGCTTTTCTTAAGCCTGCCAATAAGCTTGGCCACAAAGGGTATTTCATAAATCTGCCCGCGTAGACATCAGTTATCGTCCCATGTTGCTCTTCTTCTGCCTGTTTCTCCGTGGCGACGATGACGTCGGGCGTCGTGGACGGCTCTCCCCACTGCCTCGACGGTAAAACCTGCCGTATATGAGAAGTCCAACACCTCCCCAGAAGCTCAATACCGCCAGAATAATCATTCCAAAATTGGTTCTGAAAATAATCTGCAGAACGATGCAGGGCAGGACCAAGATAAGCCCGATTATCACTCCCGCGAGGCCCACCCTATCAGGCCAATTCCAACTGGCAGTCTTAGCTTGGTACCAATTGACCAACCAACGTACTTTTCCTATGACCATGGCCCTACGATGCGGATCATAAAGTAACAGGACGGCAATTCCTCCAAACAGCAGTATGCCGCCCATAATCCTTAGCGGACTGACGGCGCCAACGACACCGCCCAATTCCTCAATTAACCAACCAAGCGCCACCATGCCGGTCCCAACGACCACCGCGGCTGCGCCTATCCTGTCCATTGGGCTCAACCGCTTAAAGTGCTCTAGCCCGAGAAGTTCTTTAGGTTTCTTTGTGTTCAAGGATTGTACTCCTACCCGTTCGTTGTCGAAGTCTCAAGTAGTAGCGAAGGCAATCCCGCAGAGGATCGCCAGCAAGATTCCGGTGCCGACGGCGATTTGTCTCATCCTTTCCCTCTTGTTCAGCATATCCATGGCCCCTGTGATAACAATCACTGCAACGGGCAGATAGCCTATCCACGGCCAGATGAGATCAATCAATCGGTCAAATGCGCTTATGAGAATTGCGAATAGTGCAATGCCGCCACCAATGAGGTAGCCCGGGTTCCTTGTGATCAGGTAGATCACGACGGCTACAATTACCCCAATAATCAGAGCAGCATTAACCACATACGACACAAGATCAGTCTGCAGTAACCATGCCAAGAACATTGCGGCGAATCCATAAAGGAACCACTTTAGCCATGGCTGGTCAGCATGCCGGGTAAACCGCTGTGACGATTTCAAAGCAGGTGAAGTCAAGGGTTTTGACAAAGGAGGCTTTGTGGGCATAGCCCGCCGTTTACTCCGTGTCCGTCGATAACCACCTTTTTTTTGAGGAAGTGCGGCGTCAGGCTTCTTGGGGGGAATTGGCTTGGAGGGCACAGGATTCGACACCATACTGGCTGGAGCCGAACTGGCCGGAATATCCTGCAATATGGTTTCCAGATCCGGGACCTTCTCTACCGGGAGACCACAACACTCCACGAGGCGCTCAGTGAGCTCCGTTACCGCCTGCTCCGAAGAGCTCTTCAGCCGGCTAAAGATTTCTGAACCGTTGGGATCAGTGAAGTCCTTACTTGTGAAGATCAGGTTGTCGTCGTTGTTGAAGGACCATAGGCTGGGATCCGAGGCGATGGAAAGCAGGCTCAGGTAGATCACCAGCGAAGGGAAATTGTCCACATAGTCGCCATAGTCTGTCTGAGATCGCTGGGGATGCTGGTAGTTCTTGTGTCCCAGTTCAGGGCTGCTTTTCCCTCGGAATCTAGGCAGGAACAATCCATCATAATCAACAAGTCGAATAGTACCGTCGGGCTGAACCATTACATTTCCGTGCTGCAGGTCATTATGGGCAATCCGCAGGCCACGCATGCTGGCCATGGCTCCTCCACGCCACTGGGCCGCAACATAGCGCAGCGCAGGTGGATCGCTTAGCCTGGACTCGATGAACTTGTTCAGCAGGTCTCCCTCTACCCACTCCATCTTGACTATTGGGTACCAGTTACCGCGGAAACTTATTCCCTTGACCACGTATTCGAAATGCACGAAAGAAGGCGGCAGAACGTTGATCAGATAGTCGCTAATGTGGTTGTATCTGCTCTGCTGGTCACGAACCTCTCTGGTGAAGCAGCGGACTGCAAATGAACGTCCACCGGAGGTGACGGAATAGACGCTGGCGAAGCTGCCGGAAAACACCAGGGGCAAGCCACGCTGGTTCGTGGCCACCTCGGCGTCTTCGAGATCGGTGCCTCTGAAACACTGTTTGGGGTTTTGGACCGCTTCGCTGAAGTCAGTCAGTGCTGGCCAGGGCATGGTCTTGGGTTACCTCTCCCACTCAGATGACGTTTATTGTGACGAGGGTAGTGTCATCGTTTCGCATTAGGCCTTCTCTTCGCTGTTTCTCAACCCACTCGTCCCACTGGCAAGATTCCAACGCTGACAGGGTTCGCCAGGGCTTCTCTCCAGCCGTGTTACTATTCAGGAACCAACAGGCCAGGGCATCAGAGGTTAGGATAAACAAATCGCCTGAAACACATTCTCCGCTATGAAATCTGACCTCCTGCCACAAGTCCTCCACCCTGGCCGGATTACTGCACAAGAGCGCAGGGGTATTGTCAAATTCGGCCGCCTCTTCCATCGGAAATGACAGCAAGAGCCGGTCGTCTCGCACGAGAAAAAGGCAACTGTCGCCAACCGCAATTGCATGGCAACAGAAAGCATCGGTCCTGTCCGGGTCGGCGGCAACCGTCAGTCCCAACAGCGTAGCAAATGCGCCAATCCGCGCTTTGGCCTCCCCGTGCCAGGGAATCTTGGACCAGGGAACGCCCTCTTGCCATTCTCCTTGGCCCAAGGCTAACCATTCCTTCAAGTCATCCTCGGTTAGCCCAAGGATATCCAGTGGTCGGTCAACGAAAGACTCGGCGAGAATTCTCGCCCATTCCCCTGAAAACACGGAGTCGCTGGCACCGTCCGAAATAGCCGCGCGAGCTAGTTCCGTTCCCGGCTTTTCGGAATAGAGGACTCTGAAGGCATCTTCAAACTCTTCGGGGCAGTTACCACCCTTTGCGGTCCAGAAAGTTCTGGGAGGCCCCAGGTACATTTAACGAAGCCCGGTGGCTGCCCTGGTACCGATGTCAAGAAAATGGACCAGCGCAACCATGTCCGCGTTAAAAACGAATCCTCTGGAATCTTCGCTGACCTCCACATCCAGAGTCCCCGCCTGTTCCCGAACTGCGGAGGGAAATACTGAGGACATGCGGAATAGTAGCCTTGCGTATTCGTCCGGTAGCTGGTCCTCATCTATAGGATATTGCACCGGGGCGGCCGACACATCGGAAAGATGAATGTTGTAGAGTAGGGTATCCCCATCGTTTGTCGCTGTGTCCATTATGTCTTGAGCCAGGGGTTCAGGATCGCCGTCTGTGGCCATACCGTCGGTAATGTTGATCACTATGGGAGGATAGGAATCCGGGTTCTGCACGGTCCAGTCCTGTATCGCCTTTGCGGCTATCCGAAGGGCCTCGCACATGGGAGTGCCATAGTCTGCGGTAGGTCGGAGCCATACCGGAAACTTTCGGCTAACCTCTATTATTCCCCCGGCGCCGTCGGGTTCTTTGACTTGTCGTTCTTCCACCTCCGCAACGTCAACTACCTGGCTTACCGTGAGAAATGGCTCATCCTGAGATGATCCGGCCAAAGGGCTTTCCACCTTTGGTCGGCCTTCGCCATCAGTGCTATAGGTAAGTACGCCTATGTGGAAATAATCACGCACGTCCATCCCTTGAGAGCATCTTTGAGAAATTGCGTCGAGAATTCGGTTCACGGCATCGGCCGCTCCGTCCATTTTACGCAGGCCGGGCTGCCCCCCAAGGGCTTCCGTCATGGATGCCGATTGATCAATAAGAAATAGGAAGCATCCGGGATTGTTGCGGCTGATATCCGCCGTATATGTCATGATTTGGTATCTCCTTCATTATCCTGCAAGGGCTCTTGAGAGCCATTATAGCAGAAAGCTATACCCGCAATTTCTTTCGCATTTCCAGAGACATTAACGAGCTTTTCCACCGCATTGCGCACCGATATGTAGCCTGGAATTTCGATGTAACTGGTGACGGCTAGTACAACTACGCTACTGATGGCAATGAAGAATTCAACCTGGCATTTCTGGTTTGGCTCGAAACACTTTTAGACGACCGCTGTCGCGTTCCCGTTTCTATCTGAGCGATGCAACCGAGTATGAACTCCGTCACAGGGAAATGGGTGGTTTGACAGTCCATCTTCTTGGGCGAAAGGCGAGGGATGGACTGCATGGACCTATCGTCTTCCTTTACAGTGTCACTTCCAGCCAGAAAGTTCGCAACACACTACCAAATAGCCCACTTGAAGATGCTGTCGAAGGGACCGGTGGAGAAAGGGCAATCACCTCGGCGTCCATTCCCGGCATACTGCTATCCAGTGGCAGGGGAAGCGTGTAACGCAGACGTGCCTGGCCGGGCATCACCACAATCTCCTTTACAAAGGACTTGATGAAGGCTCTCCGCTCCGTCAACCTGCTGTCCTTCAGGAACTCTCTCATGTCCTTTGCAAAGTCTGTGATCGTTTCCACGTTGTCCAGCCATATCCTGCGCTTAGAGAGGCTCGGCTTGACAGTCCTTGCCGCGTCCTGAAGCTTCCAATGACGCCCCCTATGTTCCCGGATACGAGGGGCGCTGTCGTTCATATCCAGCTCCGTCGTCTCCATGGCGCGATAGAGCCTGTCGAGCCAGCGTTCCACCTCCTGAAGCTCTCCGTTGATGGACTCCAACGTCCTTCGCTGTTCCCGAGCCACAACGTCCATCTCCTCGTCCACCAACCTCACGAAGTCCCTGATATTGCTCTCGGAAAGGACGCTGGAACGGAGCTTGGCGATTACCTGCCGTTCGAAGCGGCTGGCATTCAATCTGGGCGCATTGCAGGTCTCCTTCCCTCGCTTTATTAGAGACTGGCAGACGTGGTAGGAGAACCTGCCACTCTTGGCGGCCTGTCCGGTGAGTGCACTCCTGGATCCCTTGCACTTGAACAGGCCACTGAGGAGATGGGAACTGGCCACTCTCCTGGAATGCTCCACTGTGGGTGCGCGGGAGCGCAGATAGGCTGCAACCAGCTTGAACTGGGACTTGGATATTATTGCAGGAAGGCGCCTTCCACCCGCACCGGTGGGTAATTGTCCTTTGCCGCCACTCCCCAAATGAGGGCCTCTGATAGCCCCACATCAGGGAATATCGACAGAGCAAGTCCGCAACGATCTTTTCGGAAGGCAAAAAAGAGGCTGAGAGTATATGGAGTGTGGGCTACTGTATCCGCTTTCGCGGACACAGGCTCTTCGCTGGAACAAGGGGGAACCGGTTCGTGAAATGCGCCTACGTGGCGGGTATGCCGTAGGAATGAGGACAAAGGTACATTTATGGAGAGTCTTGGAGGGTGCAGCCACGAATATCTATAGACAGGTGTTTATCATTGACGCCTTCGACCCGTCCCTTCATCAGGAGCAAGGCGGCGGATCTTACAGACACCCCTGATCGACTGCGTTGATAGACATTGGTTGTTCTAAAGGAATCCCGCATAGACCAGACCTTGTCTGCTTCCGCATCGGATGTGAAACAGCGCACTCTCCAGATGCCGTTGCCAAAGAATTGAAAGTGATTGGACTCATCTACGAATCCCATTGAAGCGGCATCAATTAGACCCACCTGCCCGTCATAGATTGATTTTGCCCATTCTTCATTGTCCTGATAAGCCTCCACGAGCTTAGAGCCACTCATCTTAAAGGTGGGAGCGATGTCCCTGATTTCTTCGGCGATGGTGGCTTCGGAGGCACTGCGAGAGCACCGGTCGAATACACCGAAGACTATCAACAATCCGGCGATGGCGAAGAAGGCCAGGGCGAGAGATAGGAATCTAACAAGGTCGGACATTGAAGGATGGACAGTCTGTTGAATGAGTTATGGAGAGTTTTGAATTATGCAGCCGCGTATGTCAACGGTCAGGATTTTGTTGTTGACTCCCTCGACCCTTCCCTTAAGGGTAAATGCAGGCAATGAGGAAAAGGCAACGGGCCATCCCGCGCCGGTCCGAAATTCAAAAGTGCCACCAAGATAAACTTTCTTGCTGGAAGTATCCAGGGTTCGGACTGCCTCCAGTTGTTCATCTGATAGGAAGCAGCGCACGGCCCAGACCCTGTCAACAAAGAATCTCAGATGATTGGACTGTTCAACCAGGAGCGCAGGGCCCTGTACGATGCCGGTAGTTCCATTATAGGTAGCCGATGCCGATTCTTCGTCGTCCCTGTAGACCTGCACCAACTCGGCAGAAGTCATGTTGAAGGCGGGTGGGACATCCCTAATTTCGTTGGCGATGGAGGCTTCGAAGGCGCTGCGGGAGCAGTTTCGGCCCATTGTGAAGGCTATAACAAGCGCTGCAACGGCAAGGAGGGCTGCTGCCAGTGAAAGGAATCTAACAAGGTCGCGAGTTGATGACATGGCTGTTGGGTTTGTGAGCTACTGGGGATCTTGGAGAGTGCAGCCGCGCAGGTCGATGGTGAGGTGTTTGTCGTTGACGCCTTCGACTCGGCCCTTGAATACGAGAATTCGGCCAGATCCGCCTACTGATAAGCCTCTTGTCACGCGTACGACAACATGGGCACGTCTGAGAGATTCCCACTGATCCTCGACCCTGTCTGCCTCCGCGTTAGATACGAAACAGCGAACCCTCCACACGCCATTCCCGCCGAATCGGAAATAGTTGGTCCTGATGCCCCTTGATGTCCCCCTTACGATTCCGATTTGTCCGTTAAAGGTTTCCACTGCGCTTTCTTCATCGTCCAAATAGGCTTGGATAAGCTGGGTGTCGGTGAGATTGAATACGGGAGGCATGTCCTTAATTTCCTCGGTGATGGCGGCTTCCGGGTCGCCCCTGAGACAGCTGCGGCCTAGGGCAACGGCTATAACTAGCCCGGAGATGGCGAAGAAGGCCAGAGCGAGGAAAAAGAATCTACCCAGTACGGCCATTGTCTCTTATTTTGCGGTTAGGGCCAAGGGTGTGCTGGATCTCATAGGGCGATACTTAATTCTCTCCATTGGTTTGGGCGAAGTCGAGGACTATGCGGCCGACGTTGCGGCGTTGCTGCATGAGTTGAAGGGCGGTTTCGGCGTAGGTCCAAGGGAGTGTGTGGGAGATGACGGGGTGAATTTTGCCTTCAGCGACGAGTTGGGCGGCTTGTTCGACGTGGCGTCGGGTGGTTCCGACGGAGCCGATTATCTGCTGCTCGCGGAAGATGATTTCGGGTAGAGGGAGGTTGGCTTTCTCTCGTTCGACTTCGCCTAGGAGGATGAGGCGTCCCTTGAGGGCAACGGAGCGCAGGGTTTGGGGGAATAGGGGAGAGCCTACGGTATCGAGGGCAACGTCAACGCCCCGGTCTTGAGCGAGGGCGAGGATGATTTCGGAGAAGTCGAGTTCGCCGGTGGGGATGACGTAGGACGCGCCGAGGGCTTCGAGGGCGGGGGTCTTAGATTCGTCGGAGGTGACTGCGAAGACACGGGCACCGCGGAGGCTGGCGAGTTGGACGAGGTGGGCGCCCAAGCCGCCGCTTGCGCCGGTGACTAGGATGGTTTCGTTGGGTCTTATTTGGACTTCATCGACGGCCTTTAGTGCGACGGCTATGGGGCAAGCGAGGAGGCAGGCCTGAGGAAAGGGGATTTCTCTGGGGATCTTGACGAAGGTGGTTTCCCGGGCGGCTAGGAGTTGAGCCATTCCGCCCTTCATGCCGTGGCCGATGGCCTGTCCGTGGGGGCAGAGTCGTTCGAGGCCCTGGGAGCAGAGGTCGCACCATCCGCATGCGTCGGTAAGGAGTCCGACTACGTGGTCGCCGGGGCGGAGGGTGGCGACGTTGGGGCCAATCTCGGTCACGACGCCAGCGACTTCGTGGCCAGGGATGAGGGGTGGCCGGACGCCGCGTCGGAGGGTGCCATTCATTACCAGGAGGTCGTGGTGGCAGAAACCGCAGGCCTTGACCTGTATTAGGGCGTCGGAGTCGCGTATTTGGGGGCTGGGAAGTTCGGTGACGGTGAGTTGGGGGAAAGGGGATGGTTGATGCAGGACTAGGGCTCTCATGGGGAGTGTGTAGTCAAGGCCAGGGAGGTAGTAGGTTGGAGAGGATGGGTGGTCCCCGGCTTCGGAGACCTTTGCGCAACACCCAGACCCATCCTCCACACAACACGAATCACCCCCATCTCAATCTTTCTCCATCGAGAGGAAAGAGGATTCGAGGCGCTAGTTCTCCGGTTATGCAAGGGTCTCCCTTCGCGGGGACAAGAGCGGTGAGAGCAACGAAACTCTTCGCCTCGCTCTGCTCCTTTCAGAATGACATTTGGGAAGTGGGAGCGGCTGGTTCGCGAACCTCCCCTATGGGGGATTGATGGCAGGGATCGGGTTGCGGGGACTTGATGGGTTGGTTGATAATTGCTCAAGAAGGACTCACAGAAGTTTAGGACAATCCTAGCAGAATGCAATCCTTCACTTCGCCGCGCGAGGAGTGATATGGTGGGTGGGAGAGTAACCCCCATCCACCCCATCTCCCATCAAGGGGGAAGGGTGAAACAGGTAAGGGGTTTGCAGGCGGGAAACGCGCTGTTTTGATAGTGGTGAAAGTAAAGGGAGCAGTATTATGAAGCTTGGCGCACACGTATCCACCTCGGGCGGGATCGACACCTCCATAGACAGGGGGGTGGACATCGGCTGCGAGGGGATTCAGATATTCGGGTCGGCGCCGCAGCGGTGGTCTTTCAAGATGCCGCCGGAGGAGAATCTGGCTGCTTTCAAGGAGAAACGGGAAGGGTCGGGCATCGACTCGGTGTTCTTCCACTGCATCTACCTGATCAACCTGGGCAGTCCAAAATCCCGCAACGTGAAGATGGGTATAAAGTCGTTGAAGAACTACATGGACTTAGCCCACGAAATCGGCGCGGACGGCATCATTTTCCATCCTGGAAGTCACATGGGTAGGGGATACGACGCGATTCTGAAGCAGACAGTTGAGAGCATAATCGACGTGCTGGAGGACTCGCCAGAGGGGCCATGGTTGACGATTGAGAACACAGCGGGCATGGGGCGTCACATCGGGTCGAAATTCGAAGAGATTGGGCAGATTGTTCACACGGTAGGGAGTCCGAGGGTGAAGGTTTGCCTGGACACGGAACACAGCTATGCCGCCGGTTATGACGTTTCGACGAAGGACGGGCTGGAGGCGACAATGGAGGAGTTCGACCGGGAGATTGGGCTGGACCGGCTGGTAGCCGTCCACGCCAACGATTCGAAGCCGCCGCTGGGGTCCGGGATCGACAGGCATGAGAATATCGGGCAGGGGCACATCGGGGTGGAGGGGTTCGAGAACATCATGGGACACCCTGCGTTCCGGGACGTGCCGTTCTTCCTTGAGGTGCCGGGCATGAAAGGGGGCGGGCCTGACAAGGATAACCTGGATATATTGAAGGATATCAGATCGCGTCTGGGAATCGATCCGTGATCCGACTAAGCCAAGAGGACTTTGAGGAGATGGTGGTGCGGTGCTATGAAGGGCTGCCGGAGGGGCTTCTGGGGTACCTGGACAATTTGGACATTGTGGTGGAGGAGTGGCCCAGCGAAGAGGTGCTGGCGGATACGGGGACGCGCCGTCGGGGAGGGCTGCTAGGACTGTTTGAGGGTGTTTCCAGGCTGGAACGGGGGGACAGCGTGCCGTTCTGGCCGGACAAGATTACGTTGTACCAGCGTCCAATAGAGGATATCTGCGGGACGTGGGAGGAGGTGGCGGAGGAGGTGCGGAAGACGCTGCTACACGAGGTGGGGCATTACCTGGGGATGGACGAGGAGTATTTGGACCGGCTGGGGTATTCGTAGGCTTCTGTATTCGTCCTAGGGGAATCGAGCCCCGAACCTGCCTTCTCGGGCACTGGCTTTTCGCGGGGGAACGGGAAAAGAGAAATGGCGGAGGGAAAGTTAGGTGGTTCCCCGTGACGATATTCCTCGTCTCCGCCGCTCTGCGTCATGAATGACATGTGGAGACGAGGCGAAGGAAGAATCTGGATTCCGGCCTCCCCCGGAATGGCGGATATACGGCGGGGTCCACTAGAAGGTAAGTTAGCACCGATCCCGGCGGGCTTGTTGGAGGCGGGCTTCGGCGAGGAGGTCCGCGGCCTGGGCGGTGGTGATGTTGTCGTCGGAAGCCTTTCGTAGAACGCGCTGGACTGTGTCCTAGATCCCTTTGGTCT
>DAOUKX010000029.1:0-12396 GCA_034420855.1 Dehalococcoidia bacterium | reverse complement strand
AGGACTACGGCATCAACGCCACCCTCTATCCCAAGCCCGCCCGCGGTGACTGGAACGGCGCCGGTGCCCACACCAACTTCTCCACCAGGGAGATGCGCAATAACTATCAGGCTTGTGTAGACGCTGCGGAAGCCCTCGGGACCCGTCACGATCTGCACATCGAGAACTACGGCTACGGCATCGAGGAGAGGCTCACCGGCCTGCACGAGACCTGCTCCTACAAGGAATTCCGGTATGGCGTGTCCGACAGGGGCGCGTCCGTCCGCATCCCCTGGCAGGTTGAGCACAACCAGAAGGGCTACATAGAAGACCGAAGGCCCAACGCCAACATGGACCCCTACGTGGTCACCCGGCTGATCATGGAGACCATCACCGGCGTCAGGTACAACGGGAACGGCGCTGAGGGATAACCCCTCCTGCATACGTCGCTATCGAAAAAGGGGCCGGTCTCGCACCGGCCCCTTCCTTTTCGGGTAGATGGATGGGTGGGCCCCGTTTGATCGGCTCCAAATCCTCAGATGAATTCGTGAATTGCTTGCAGTGTGTTGACAGCAGAAATTGGGGAACGGGCGTAGTCTCTGACGTTTCTTGTAACTATGCATCGAGCACCGCAGGCGCGGGCCGCAGCGACCTGCATAGCGTCCTCAAAGTCAGCCATGTCTAGTTCGGCGGCATAGCGGATATCCTTGGTCCCCGTCTCCGCTACGTCCATAAATCGGGTAAGCTCGATGATGAAGTGGCGGGCGACTTCTTTGCCTACGACAGGGGTGACGATGTAATAGAGATTCGACAAGGAATGCCAAGCCACCCACGCAGAGCCTATGCCTTGCTCAAGCCGGTCTAAAAGTTCCGAGGCTGAATCCGAGTGCGGTCGTCTGTCCAGCACGACGTCAATGAGCACGTCGGTGTCTATCAGCATCATTGGAGATATTTCTTTGCTAGGGCGTCGTATCGCGGGTCGTTCTTTCGATTGGCCGGTCGAAACTTCCCTCGCCACCGGGAGGAGAACGATCGGCTCTCCCCCTTTGTCATCTCTCTCAGTGACTGCTCAACGAGTGATGAAAGGGAAACACCTCGCGACTTGGCAAATCGCTTTGCCGCTGGGACTAACTCTGCGTCCACAGTGATGGTTAGCTTCTGCTTCATTGGATCCTGTAATCCTATCAACGTATACGGCTACTTGCATAAGTATACGTATTCATTCACCAATTTTCAAGTGCTCAATTGGAAGGATGCCCCAATATGCATCCCCCATCCTCATCCTCCAATGTTCCCATCCCAAAATACCCCCAAGGTTGCCTACCGCTACTGCTAACGCTATACTTCCTTGGCGAAATTGGGTAAACTGCTTCTCTAGGGAGGCCGATACGGCCCTCCCTAGTCATGTTTGCCGTCAATCGAGTTGACTTTACAACTGAATCAGGGCTCTTAATGGGGCAATTCCAGGGAATTCGCCGTATTGCCCAGGGCCCACCATAAATAAGGAGCAACCTAAATGAGTTCAGGGAAGTTCGATTTCGCCATGGCCATCGGCGGTGAGGCCGGACAGGGCATCGCCACCCCGGGCGACATTCTGGCCCGCGTCTTCGTGCGGCGCGGTCTCCATCTATACACCTACAATGCCTACCAGTCCATCATCCGTGGCGGGCACATCTTCCTCACCATCCGGGTGGGCGAAGAAGAAGTGCAGAACCACGGCGACAAGTTGGACCTCCTCCTCTGCCTCAACCAGGACACCGCCAACAGGCACGTGGGCCTTATGGGCCCCGGCTCCAGCATCGTCTACAACGGAGACCGCATAAAGGTCAAAGATGCCCAGGAGGGCGTGCAGCTTTGCGCCCTGCCCATCTCCCACCTCACCGGTGGCAGCAGAAACCGGCTCATCCAGAACACCGTTGCCGTAGGCTCCATCATGTACATGCTGGGCCTTGACTTCGAGATTCTTGAAGACAGCCTCAAGCTCCGTTTCGCACGGCACGGCCAGGCCGTGGTGGACGAAAACGTGAAGTTTGCCAGGGCCGGCTACGACTATGCAATCGAAAACTTCAAGCCCTTCGGGCAGCCCACCCCCATGGGCGAGAAGCCCCTGGCCGTATGGTCCGGCAACGACGCTGTCGCCATGGGCGGCGCGGCAGCCGGAGTAAAGTTCTACGCAGCCTATCCCATGAGCCCCTCCACAGGAGTTCTTCACTGGATGGCCGCCCACGCCCGTGCCCTCGACATAATGGTCCGCCAGGTTGAAGACGAAATCGGCGTCGCCAACATGACCATCGGCGCCGCCCACACCGGCTGCCGCGCCATGTGCGCCACCTCCGGCGGCGGCTTCGCCCTCATGACGGAGGCCGTCGGCAGCGCCGGCATGATGGAGATTCCCGTGGTATTCATCGACGTCATGCGCGCCGGCCCCTCTACCGGAGTCCCCACCAAGTCCGAGCAGGGCGACCTCTGGCAGATTCTCGGCGCCAGCCAGGGGGATTTCGAGCGCATAATTGTTGCCCCCGTGGACGCTCTAGACGCATTCAACACCATGCCGGAGCTCTTCAATCTCGTCGACAAGGCCCAGTGTCCCGGCATCGTCATCTCCGACCTCGTCATCGGTGAAGGCCGCTTCAGCGTCGACCCCGACGCCATCGACATGCAGCCCGTCATCGACCGCGGAGACATCATCACGGAGCACTCCGCAACCAACGGCTACAAGCGCTATCTCGACACCGAGTCGGGCATCTCTCCCCGTGCGCTTCCCGGCCTCGAAGGCTACACCCACGTGGTGGCCACCGACGAGCATGACGAGGACTCTATCCTCATCAGCGACGAATTTACCCATCCCCACAAGCGCCGCAAGATGGTGGAGAAGCGCGCCCGCAAGTTCCGAAACGTCGCAGGCCTGGTCCCGGCTCCCGAGCTCGAAGGCCCCGCCGACGCCGACGTTACCATCATCGGCTGGGGTTCCACCTACGGCGTCATCAAGGAGGCCATCGACCAGTTGGCGGAACACGGCGTAACCGCCAACCACCTGCCCATCAAGTGGATAGTCCCCTTCAAGGGCGATGAAATCGCAGAAATCATTACCAGTGCCAAGAAGACCATCATGGTGGAGAACAACTACTCCGGCCAGTTCCACCGCTACTTGCGCAGCGAGACCGGCCTCTCCGTGGACGGCCACGTTCGCAAGTACGACGGCGAGCCTTTCATGCCCCACCATGTTACCGACGGAATCATGGAGATTCTCAGCGGCGCCACCGATATTTATGTGCCGTACCAGGAAGTAATAGTCTAAAGAGGTGATAGGATGACAACCGTTGTAGACATCGCGTCGGGCAAGCCCGCACGCAAACTGACGGCGAGAGATTTTCGCGGCCCCGTTTCCCCTGACTGGTGTCCCGGCTGCGGCGACTTTGGTGTGCTCAACAGCATTCAGAGGGCTTGCGCCGAACAGGGCCTGCAGCCTCATGAAGTAATGGTGATCAGCGGAATCGGCTGCTCATCCAACCTGCCCGGCTACGTAAGCACCTACGGAATGCACACCCTCCACGGTCGCGCCCTGGCGGTGGCAACGGGCGCTAAAATGGGCAACCACGAGATGAACATCATCGTCACCACCGGCGACGGCGACGGCTACGGCATCGGCGGCAACCATTTCGTTCACACCGCCCGCCGCAACGTCGACTTGACCATGGTAGTGATGAACAACCAGATCTACGGCCTCACCACCGGCCAGGTGTCCCCCACCAGCACCGAGGGCATGAAGACCAAGAGCACCCCCTTCGGCAGCGTCGAGCCTCCCGTCAATCCCATCACATCGGCCATCATGAACGGCGCAACCTTCGTCGCCCGCGCCTACAGCGGCGACATTCGCCACATGACCCAGTTGATAATCGACGGCATGCAGCACAAGGGCTTCTCCATCATCGACGTGTTCAGCCCCTGTGTCACCTTCAACAAGGACAACACCCACCCCTTCTTCAAGGACCGGATCAAGAAGCTGGAGGACGAAGACCACGACACCAGCGACTGGAAGGCCGCCTGCGAGAAGGCAATGGTTTGGGGTGACACCATATACGCTGGCTTATTCCTCAAGAGAGAGGCTCCAACTCTCGATGGTCAGGAGCCTGTTTTGCGGGAAGGCGGCCCCCTCGGGTTCCGCTCTCTCGGAATCACCAGGGAGCAGTCCGACAAAATAATCGCCCGCATGATGTAAGCCCTCTTCCTCCTCTACCCAAATATAAGTCTGAGGAGGCTCCCCGACGAAGAATCTCGTCGCGTAAGGGAATAAACTCCCCAGGATATTCTCGTAAGAGCGATTCGCCTCCCTCTTGCCTCTTCTCCCGTAGTGGGAGAGGATTGAGGTGAGGGTGACTCCCCCCAACATTAAGGCAACGGCCGTCCCCAAGAACCTACCTCTGCCCCCTGCCAGAGTCAGCCGTCACGCAGTGACCGCTCACCCTGATCTTGTGTCGGAAGGGTCGAGCGCCCCAAGCTCCTGCAGACGCGACCCTTTTGGTCGCCCACCCCCGTCCCCACCTCAACGCCCCCGCCCCTCCTCCCGTTTGATGAGATACACCCATAAGGTGTAACATTCAGAAACTCTAGTGAGAGCCGCGCCCACTGGTAGCATCTGAAATGTACAAGCTGGAAGGTAAAGTTGCCCTCGTCACCGGCGCCGGAGGCCGACACGGCATAGGACGCGCCATCGCCGTCCGTCTGGCCCGCGAAGGTGCCGACGTCGCAGTCAACGACGTTACCTCCAACCCCCATGGCGGCAGCGATTCATGGCGTGGCGTCGACAGCGTCGTAGACGAGATAGAAGGCCTTGGCCGCCGCGCCATCAGCGTCATCGCAGACATTTCCAAAGCTCAACAGGTCGAAGCAATGGTCGACGAAACCGCCCAACGCCTCGGTCCCATCGATATCCTCGTAAACAACGCCGGGTCCGCTGCGGGCCCTGACCGCGTCCTCGTTGTCGAGCTCGAAGAAGACGCTTGGGACACCGTGCAGCGTGTCAACGTCAAGGGCACCTTCCTATGTTCCCGCGCCGTAGCCCGTTTAATGCTCCGCCATGGCCGCAGGGGTAAAATCATTGTCATCTCCTCCGGCGCGGGCAAACAGGGAATCGCCCGCTACGCCGCCTACTGCGCCTCCAAATTCGCCCTCATCGGCTTCACCCAGTCCCTCGCCCTGGAGCTCGCCCCCCACGGCATTAACGTCAACGCCATCTGTCCCGGCCTCGTGGAAACGGAGAGAATCACAGGCATCGCCGCCGCCCTGGCGACTGAAGGTGAGTCTGCGGAAGAATACCGCGCCCGCATGTTTGCCGAACGGGCCAAAGTCATCCCCCTAGGACGGGTGGCTGGCGCCGCAGACGTAGCGGACACTGCAGCCTTTCTCGCCTCTGGCCAGTCCGACTACCTCACAGGCCTCTCCATACCCGTATCCGGCGGCTCCATGATGTACTAGCGACAACTCACCATGAGACCATCCTGTCCCACCCCATCCGCTGTTGGAGCAGGTTTCAAACCTGCCCTCTTATCCATTCCAATAACGAAAGGAGTCCCCAAATGAATGGTTCCATGGACGTAACCGGCGAAACCCTCCTGGAGGCCGAATTCGACCCCATGGTGAAGAAGTACACCGCCGGGGTAATTGTCCTTATTATGATAATCACCGTCGTCGGCATCCCTCTCATACCCTTCGGCCTGCTCTTCGCCTGGTGGTACGCTCCCGAAAGCCTCCGACGCATGTCCGCTCGCCTTACCACCAACGCCGTCCAGGTGAACAAGGGCGTCTTCTTCCGCAAGGAGGCCACCATACCCCTCAACCGGGTCACCGACGTTCGCCTCCACGACGACCCCTGGATGCGCTTCTGCGGAGTCAGAGGCTTGAAGATTGAGACCGCGGGCGGGTCTGGACAGGACTCCGGCAGCGAAGGAGACCTAGTAGGCGTTGTAGACGCCGTCGCATTCCGAGATGCCATCCTCCGTCAGCGTCAGCTTGTGCTGGAAGGCGGCGCCGAGACCACTCCCACCGCCGCCGCCCTCGCTGCAACGCCCACCGTTGCCAACGAACTCCTCGCCGAAATCCGCGATATTCTCGCCCGAATGGAGGCCAGGGACCGCAACAACTCCTGACATCCGCCCCTCTCCCCTTCACTTCTTCGCCCTTCCCCCTCGATGGGGGAAGGTTCGGATGGGGGTGATTTGCCTCCAACTAGGCTCCCACCTCCATTCCCGTGCAGGCGGTAATCCATCCTTCTTCTCCTCGCTTCCCCCAAACACCTCCCTCTGAGCCTCTTCCCTTTTCCCGCTCAACCTGAGCTTGTCGAAGGATGAAAGGTGAGCCTCATATTCTCCAACATCCCCCTCCATCAACGGTGGTAAAATATCTTCAGTTCCCATCCAGAACTCATCGGAGGTTCGCCCCTTGCGTTACGACGTAATAGTCATCGGCGCCGGTTCCGCCGGCGCCCCTCTTGCCGCCAGGCTGTCTGAGGACCCCAACCGCTCCGTCCTGCTTCTCGAGGACGGTCCCGACTATCCCACCGTCGAGCGCCTCCCCGAAATCCTGGCCCGGGGCTATCATGTCATGGCCGGCTACGAAGACCCCCACGTCCGCAACTACGCCGCCCGCGCCAATCCTCAGAAGACAGAACCCATGCTGATGCCTTCCGGAAGGGCAATGGGCGGAACCAGCACCATCAACAGCTCCATATTCCTTCGCGGCGCAACCCACGACTTCGATTCCTGGGCAGCCTGGGGCAACCCTGAGTGGTCCTATACGGAAGTCCTCCCCGCTTATCTCCGCATCGAACGCGACTTGGACTTCGGCGGCGACTTCCATAATAAGAACGGCCCCCTGCCCGTCCGCCGCATTCCCCAAACAGAGTGGGAGCCGAACCTCCGCGCCTTCCATCAGGCTTGCCTGCATCGTGGATTCCCTGATAGCCCCGACATGAACCTCCCCGACGCTGCCGGTGTCGGCACCTACCCTGTCAGCAACGTCGGCGGTCTCCGCGTCAATACTGCAATGGCCTACCTGGACCCGGCCAGGCACCGGCTGAACCTCACCATCCGTAGCAACGCCCTCGTGAACCGTGTACTCCTGGAAGGAAATCGCGCCGTCGGTGTGGAAGTCATCAGCGAAGGACAGGCCTTCCGTGTCTTCGGCCATGAAATCATCTGCAGCGCCGGAGCCTTCGGCTCCCCCATGCTTCTCATGCGCTCCGGCATCGGCCCCGAAGATCACCTCGCCGAGATGGGCATCGAAACGAAACACAATCTTCCCGGCGTGGGCCGCAACCTAAGGAATCACCCCGTATCCGGAGTCATCTACCGGGACGTTTCCATGGAACCCAAGGACTCAGTCCTCAGCCTTGTTTTTCTCCGCTACACCGCCTCCGGCTCCGACACCCCCCACGACATGTCTATCAGCGTGGACAACCGTTGGGTCTTCGACGGTGTCCCTCATACGCGCCTGAGCGCCTGCCTTGAGTACGCCCGGGGAGCCGGTCGGCTGACTCTGACCTCCGCCGACGCGTCAGCGCCGCCTCGTCTGGAGTACAATTACCTTCAGGACCTCTGGGACCTGGCCCGCGTGCGGGAAGGCGTCCATCTCGCCATCGAACTGGCGGAAAGCCCCGCCCTTAAAGGTATGCTCGACTGTCGAGTCGCGCCCAACGACGCAGAAATGGCGTCGGAGGAGTCACTGAACCAGTGGATTTTGGAGAACGTCACCACGGGCCACCACTCCTCCGGTACCTGCAAGATGGGCCCCACCACCGACCCCATGGCCGTCGTCGACCAATACGGCCGCGTCCACGGCCTTGACGGACTGCGGGTTGCCGACGCCTCCATAATGCCCGACGTGGTCAGAGTTAACCCCAACGCCACCTGCATAATGATCGGCGAGAAAGTTTCAGACTTTATCCGCAACCGGGCCTAACCCCTCGCAAAAGCACCTCCAACCGTGAGATGGCTTGGGCAATTAGCTGCTGCGTCTGCGGAATGGGATGGACGGTCCCAGAAAACCAAAACCGCCCCAACTGTCGCCGCACCTCGAATTGAGGATTAACCGGCAACCGTCAAGGCGATGTAGCTTTTGAGGAAGGCCCGCCCGAAACCCCTACGGGTTGATCGTGTACTCCAGTATCACTTCCTGGAGGTTCCGGACCACCGGGTTGAAGAAGGTAAATTCGTAGGTCCCGTTACGATCCGCGGTAAACTCCGTTCCGCCGTCCGCCACCTGCTCTCCCCGGTAGATGGAGTCGCCGAGAGGATTGTTCACGTTGAAGACAAGTCCCGGCCTCCCCAAAGCGCCGGATTCGGCGAATCCGCCGACTGCCTTGGGTTTAGATGTGTAGGTTGCCCTCACGAAGTCTCCTGCAACAAGGTCGACTTCGAAGGACTCCCAGCTCTCAGGCAGTATCAGATCCTCCTCCGTGAAGGTGCCGGTGGGAGTCAGTTCCCCGGCGGCCGGAGTCTGAGCTGCCGGTGCAGCTTCCCCGCCGCTTGGCGTTGCTTCCTGCCCGGAAGGCTCTGTCGTGTCTCCGCCACCGCCGCCACAGGCGGCTAGGGCTAGACTGCCAAGAAAAAGCAATGCGGCAACAAGGGCCGGGAGGGCCCAGCGCCCACGTCCAAGAGCTGCGAAGAGGGGGGACAGGGGGGTTCCGCTATTGCGTCCCATGACGTTGCCTCCTTCGACAACGGGGTCGGGGATATTTTCCGTGCCCCGGCCCTCGGAGGAGGGCCGGGGCACGGCGTTCTCTAATGCCTACCGTCTCGCGACGGTCTTACTTGTAAACGGGTACTGTGTACTCGTGGTAGCGGACCGGTCCAAAGTGCACGTGGCTAACCTCGTAGCCTTCCAGCACCGACGGGTTGAAAACGGCCTTGCCGAATACCCACAGCAACGGAATGCTCAGGTAGTTGTCGTACCAGAAATCACCAAGTTTGATGAACTCCTGCACGCGAATCTCGGGGTCGGCGATGGTGTCCACGTTTCTCTTCCAGTCGGTGATGAACTGGTACTCGTAGTAAGGCCTCGTGGCCTCGTACCACAGCCAGCCCATGCCGGCCGACGGCGGGTTCAGCGACCAGCGAATCATGCCGATCTTTCCGTTCATGGCGCGGTCGCTGTACATGGCCTGAACGGGGGCGTATTCGGAAACCGTCAGGTTGACCTTGATCCCGATCTCTTCCCACATGGCCGTTATGGCTTCACCAACGTCCGGAATTTCCGGCAGGCCGCCCAGGTTGGTGGGGGCGAAGAAGTCAAGCTCAAAGCCGTTGGGATAGCCTGCCTCGGCCAGCAACTCCTTGGCTCTTTCGGGGTCATAGGGATACGGCCAGCCGCCTTCAGCTCCGGTCTTGCCGTCCGGGCCGGGATAGGGCGCCCATCGGTCCTGGAAGAAGTCCCACCACTCGGCCATGTGCGACACGGCGCTGGGTATGGCGTCGTTCTTGAAGAAGGACTCGTTAATCTTCGCCCGGTCAATGGCTATGTTGAGAGCTTCCCTTACCTTGACGTTTCGTGTCGGGACCGTCTCGTCATAGTTGGGGGTTTCACCACCCCTGAAGCCCACGGGCTGATAGTAAGGGATGGTTCCCCACATGTGGAAGCTGGGAAGGGTGCTCTTGGCTATCTTCAAGCCCTCGGATACAACCAGGTCATGCTGGTCGGTGGGCAGCACTCCAATGTGCACCTCGTCCGTCAAAAGCTGGGCCTGAATAGTTGCAGGCTCCTTGTTCCACAGGAACATGAGCTCGTCGAAGTAGGGCTCGTGGCGGTAGTGGTCCACGTTCTTCTCAAGCAGGAAGTGTTGGTTGTCCACGTACTCCACGAAGCTGAACGCCCCCATGCCAATGGGATGGTCGATGTAGCCGTCCTCGCCACCTACTCGATCCCAATACTCCTTGCTGATCAGGCCAAACGTCCAGTCCTCGGACACGTAGACGTTCATGTCCGGGTGAACGATGTCCAGGTTGAACGTGACTGTGTTGCCATCGATGACTATGTCGCTGCCGTCTTCGGTGGCCAGCCAGGGTCCGTAGGTGCCGGAGTTGTTGGACCGGTCGGACTCGGTGCCCGCCTGCAGCAGCCATGTCCAACGTATGTCTATGGGGTCGAACATTATGTCGCTGGCTTCCCCATTCATGTAGTAGGGGATGCCTTCTTTCATCTGGAAGGTCCAGATTTTCGCGGTTTCGTCGACTTCCCAGGACTCGGCGACGTGGGTATTCTCCACGGCCGCGGTCTTTCTCTCCTTGCCAACCATATAGTCATACAGGTTGTGCAGAGGTCCGCTGGAGCTCTGGAACGTCATGTACGGCAGCCTCACCTGGTGGGTGGGCGGCGCCATGGATACGATGAGCCTCGGGCTCACCAACTCCGGCTCCATAGCCTCGGTGGGTGCCGGCGTCGGCGCCGCTGTGGGCGCAGGCGCTGCCGTTGCCGGGGCAGCCGTCGGCGCTGCCGTCGCTGCTGGCGCAGGTGCCGCGTCGTCATCGTCGTCAGTGCCGCAGGCCGCTATTACCAGCGCCAGCGACGCCGCGACCAACAAGGCCAATAGCGCGCTCTTTCTTAGCAGTTTGCTGGGTAAAGTCACCATGTTGCCTCCTAGTTTAGAAGTTTTGGCTTAACCCGGGTAATCAAACCCGCATAGACGGGCCGTACCTCCTCAAAGTGCAGAGGTACGTTTGAATCAGCGGTAAAGGTAGCATCGAGTTTTTATGCTGTCAACCCTTGGTACCCGATGCTGTGACTGGGGCCGAACCGCGGTGAGAACCCCTTCCAGGCGCATCCATTCCGAAATGCAAATGATCAGCCGACGAACAATTCTTCGTGGGATAATCGGCGTCCGCACTTGCCCCATTCGCCAGCTGACGGCTACAATTGTCAGGCTGTTTATCATCTTCGGGGAGTGGCGCAGTTTGGCAGCGCGCTACGTTCGGGACGTAGAGGCCCCGGGTTCAAATCCCGGCTCCCCGACTCTCATTTCTCACCCACCCTGATCGCTCTTTATGCAAGACCCCCAGACCAACGATAACTCCTCCACCGAGATAGATAGCCTTTACCGCTCCGTTAAGGAGCTGACTGCCGCAATCGAGACCAACCCCGCCGACGCCGAAGCCTACTATCGCCGCGGCGTCGTATACGGCCAGCTTGTCGAACCCCTCCTCGCCATCCGCGATTTCGACAACGTCGTCCGCCTGGACCCGAACAACGCCGAAGCCTACTACAACCGCGGGCTCGCCTACGTTCACCTGAAGGAGCAGATGCCCGCGGTGGAAGACTTCACCCACGCCATCCTCCTGAATCCCGACCATCTCGACGCCTACAACAACCGCGCCGCGGCCCTCTGCGACTTGGGCCAGCCCAGGCGCGCCCTGGAAGACGTGGACAAGGCCCTGAAATTGAATAGCCAGTGGCCCTCCGCCTACGCCATCGCCGCCATTGCCCACTCTTACCTGGGTGAGGAAGACGCCGCCGAAGAAGCTGCTCAGAATGCGTCGGCCCTGGGCTTCGATGGCGCAATGCTCCGGCACTTCATGCGCCAGGCCCAGCGCCAGCGCCGCTCCTCCAACAGTTGACTCTTGTATCCCATAAGATACAAGAGTCAACTGTAGAGATCCGCCAGGCCGAAGTATTCTCAAGATGGTTCGAACGACTGAGGGATAGGGAGGCTAGGGCGCGAATAGTCAAACGCAATCGTAGGCTCACCCAAGGCAATCTGGGTGATTCAAGGCCGGTAGGCGAAGGCGTTTCCGAGATTAGAATCCATTACGGTCCGGGCTACCACGTATACTTCGTCCACAGAGGGAAGTCCATTATTATCTTGACTTGCGGGTGGTGACAAGAACAGCCAGCGTAGGGACATCCCAAGAGCGCTGGATATCGCCAGAAACCTATAGGAGAAGCAAATATGGCCAGGGTGAAAACCTTCCCATGGGACCCCGCGGAACACCTCCGGGATGAGGAGGACATGGCGATGTATCTGTCTGTTGTTTTTGGAGGACGGCGACCTGCCCCTGATAATGGCCGCTTTGGGCGATATTGCCCGTGCCAAGAAAATGGCGTCCGTGGCCCAGGCTAGCGGTTTGGCAAGGGAAAGCCTCTATAAGTCACTCTCTTCCAGCGGTAACCCGAAATTCTCCACCGTGTTGAGAGTAGTCCGAGCATTGGGTCTCCGCTTGCAAGTCGTTCATGCTCCGATGCCGGTCAAAGAATAACCAAAGCACCGCCGCCGTCGCAGCTCATCTCGGTAAAGAGAGATCATTGCTTAGAGTAAACTCGTAGCAACTGTTTAGGTAGTCAAGCTTGAGGAGCGTGGTCGGCCTCCCATATGGTGCCGTGCTTCAGCATGGCGTTGAGGATAGTCAATAGCTTGCGCATGCACGCTGTGAG
>DAOUKX010000028.1:0-6212 GCA_034420855.1 Dehalococcoidia bacterium | reverse complement strand
GGGGTGAGAGAAGGCGTCCCTCACCCCTCCATGGCGCGCTCTCGTCCTACGGGATGGGAAGCAGGCTCGCCCTACAGGGCAAGCGCGAACCGAATCTGAAAGGTTCTTGTTTTCATCAAGTCTGGTGGGCTGTCTAGGCGAGCATTGGCTCGCCAACTCTACGGCGACGTACGCTTGGTCAAGGGTTAGAAGAACAGCACTCGCCCTGATTAGGTTTGCCCGGCCGCCGGGAGTCCTGCTCAATCTGCTGCTGCCTGAAGCTGGGGACAAGGACTGAAGGGGAGTTGGTTATTTGGACAGAACTAGGACCGCGTTAAGTGAAATTCCTGCCCGTTATGGTGCTTGAATTGACCTGTTGCCACCTCATGAGGGGATCCAATCATCGCGCCATGGCAGGCCGGCAAGCTCTTTCACGTAGAGTCCTACTTATCCATCATTCCTATAAGGAGGCTTACTCCCGTATTACTGGCTTGCTTTTGCAAGGTTTTTTCGTAGCATTCTCTTGTCCCAACCACCTTTCCTGACTTCGTCTTCAGATGCAAAAACTCCCAGTCATCAATTCCCTTTCTTGCAAAAGTGACCTCTTCTGCGTCTTCCAGTAAGTCTGCAAACTTTGACATTTCTGCTGTCAATTTTTCGAAGTCTAATCTTGGGTGTTCCTCGTCACTTCTGATTCTCGCCAATAGTACGAGGTGCGCACCATCTGTCGGAACGATAATTTGAGAGACTGTTGGCCTATCATCTTTCGATTGGCGATTCTTGCATGCCTTGAAAAAGCCTATCAGCTTCCTGCTCCACGAATCAGAAATTTCGTCTGCAGTTTTCCGAAGTGTTTCGTCGATAGTGTATCCAATAAACTTCTCGACCCTAATGAGAGACCACCCTCCTACTATAGCAAGAGCTAAGGATACGTTTGGGTTGGATAGAATAAATTGTACAAGTGGCTCTGGACCCAAAGAGAATCTTCCATAGCGGCGAAGGGATATTTCCGAGTCTATAACCTTTAGGTCTTCAAGAAATTTGTCGTACTCCCCTTCATTTGGGAAACTTGTCAAATCGACCATCATCCCGATCTGACAGTCCTCTATGTTCGTATCCTTCATCAAAAATGGCTTGGGTGCGTCTTCGAAATTCAGATACACCAATTCATTCTTGGACCCTTCATGAATTACATTTTGAGGCTTGTCTTCAATGTAAATACGAGCCATCAAGGCATGTTCGGGCCCGTAAGGCTCAACCCAAGCCTCGGTAATTTTGCCAATAGGCAAGCAAAATGGGTCATGTTCTACTGTAAAAGGTATGGCCCGCTCCCCATTCGCTTGTTCTGAGGCCGATTCGAGAGATGTTTTTGGCAAGCGAACTTTGGCTCCCGCCTGCTCCACAAGATGAGTCGTAGCTGCACGTACAACCTCCACTTTCATTGAATACTACCTCCTTGTCTTTGAGACTTTTTGGGTAGGTTCTTGGGTGCCCGGAAGTCGCGCTCTTGAGTAATTGCGGGCTGACTCTGGATTGTAGGGGCCAGTTACACTCGTGGTCATACTAGGTACCGGCTGCGAAAGAGTATTTCCTTTTGTACCTAAGCCTACAAAATACTTGCGGTCCCTCGATAAACTCCCTGGCTGCCTGAGGAGGGGACGATGTGATTTCGACCCCAGGCAGAATTCTGGTACCCGGGTGTGTG
The DNA here is from genome assembly GCA_034420855.1 of Dehalococcoidia bacterium. Classification (GTDB taxonomy): domain Bacteria; phylum Chloroflexota; class Dehalococcoidia; order Lucifugimonadales; genus JAPULR01. Next base: position 4,528 of record DAOUKX010000028.1, on the reverse strand, counting down.
CTTCTATCACACAACCAAGAGACTTGCCGGGCCACTCAACAGCAAATCCCGACAACGACCGTTAACCCAGCCTCTGATTTACTTTTTCAGGTGTTTCATACCCCTTATCCACCAGCAGCCCAGTACTGTGGGCAGCTTGAACAGCCAATTGGTCGCACCGCTCGTTGTCCGGGTCTCCTGAATGTCCACGAACCCAACGGAACTCTATTTCGTGCTTGTCACAGAGGTCCAGAAGCTGCCCCCACAGGTCCGGATTAACAGCCTCTTCCCGTTTGTTGCGCATCCATCCTTTGCTTCGCCAGCGTCGAGCCCAACCTTTTTCAATGCCTTCCACAACATATCTTGAGTCGCTGTATAGCGTCACGCGGCACTTCTGGTTCAGAGCTTCCAGGCCCTTAATTGGCCCCATCAATTCCATCCGGTTATTGGTAGTCAAGCGGTAACCGCCACTAAGCTCCCGTCGGTAGTCTCCGTATATTAACACGATACCGTATCCGCCAGGGCCAGGATTTCCGGTACAAGCGCCGTCTGTATGGATTTCGACGTGCTTGGGCTGGAGCATCACTTAACCCTTTAGGTCGGCAACGCTGATACGAAACCCCAGTTCTTCCAGCCAGGCGGCCAAATCGTTCTTGATCTCATCCACCTTGTTTTGGTAAGGCAAATAGAGCAACCCGTCAATGTCCGTGGGCCGTTCGATGTTGTTGCCCTGAACGTCTTGGATTATGAGGGCAACCCGGTCCCGGCCTAGTCTCGCCAGAACCATACCCATTTCAAGCACCACGTTTTGCCGCGCCCTAGGCCTTAACGGTTCCTCGCCGTCACCTTCTTTGATTTTAAGGCGCCCTTCGTCGTCCGGATTAAGCAAGACACAGGCAAAATCAGTGTCCGTGGAGTCTTCCAACTTCTCGATAATGGTATCTCCACCAGCTGGCAAGTTCTGCAAGATGATAGGCTCGAACTTCAGACGACGAAGCAGTAACTCTAAGTCTTTCAGACATTCCTGGTCCCGTCCATACACTACGAAAACCCGGCGGTCTGTTGGAATTTCAGCGGCCTGCTGACCTTGAAGGCTAGGACCGGTTGCGAGAGACATTCCGGTTTCCAAAAGGGCTTTCACTTCATTTGCCCTCTTACCCTGAACATTATATGTACCTTTATCGTACACATTGACGAACGCAGCAGTCACGGCGAGCTGGGTTCCCGAATCGTTGCCCAATCTCTTTTCACTCAATATGCTGAAGCCAGAGTCCGTAAGTATTTTCTTGGCTTCTTCTACGGTTATATTCGTTGACATGAGTGAGTCTCCATATTGACTTTGAAGATGTGCCTTACGCTCCTTATCCAGTAAGCAAGATTAGCAGAAATCCAGTTGCAGTTCAACGCTCAGAACGTCGCCAGGGGCAGCTAGTCGAAAGTGTAGACGGTCAGCGAAAGGGGGACACATATGAGGTCTAGAAGACTCAACAATTTGGAGGTGGGGTCAGCTCCCTGGAAGAGATAGAATACTTCAGATAGAGGAGCTGGGATGTCGGAGACAGAATCCGGTTAAGGAGCGGCCTCCGAGAGTCGCACAGAGACGACCAGATCTTTCGTCCGCGCGGTTAAGGTTGCCAGTAGGCGCAGGTACACGCCGGAAGAGAAGATTCGTATTGTGCTGGAGGGCTTCCACTGGGAGGTCACCGTGAATGACCTGTGCTGGCGACAGGGAATCAAGGGCCGCTCGTACTATGCATGGACTAAGGAGTTCATGGAGGCTGGGAAGGAGCGACTGGCCCGTGACGCTGTGCGAGACGCCACCCAGCAAGAAGTATAGGCGCTCAGTCGAGAGAACGTAGGGCTCAAGCAGCCGATGGCGGAACTGTCTCTGGAAGGGTATCGGTTCACAAAAACTGCTATACCGATGCTCTAGGGCGCCGGCGGTATCAGCAAATAAGTGGTGCGGAGATGGGGGAGGTGCTGGCCAGAGTGGGATCCCGAAGCCTCCCCAAGAGCAGGACCATGGGCGAACTCGAGGTCCAGGAGCACCTACTACCGGTGGCTGAGGCGGGGGAAGCAGCGAGAGATGGAGGGCGATGCAGAAGGCGACAATCCCCCATGCAACAAGCTGACTTCTCGAGAAGTAGGCTGCATCCGGTCGGCGGTCAGGGACATGCCGGAACTGAGTAGTCGCCAGCTGTCTGCATGGACCAACGACAAAATGGGCTTCTCGATATCAGAGTCTACGGTCTACCGCATTCTGCCAAGGGAGGGACTGGTGAATAGGCCTGAGATGAGGCTCTCTGCAGGTAAGGAGTACCATCGCAAGACCACGGGTCCCCATTAGATGTGGGCCATAGATGCCTCCTACGTCAGGGTGTTGGGCCATGTCTCGAGCTTAGCGCCGGTGGGCAACCTGCACATGGCACTGTTCCAGAAGTATTTCCCCTGCACCATCAAGTTCCCGTCTGAGGTCGTCCGGTGCCAGCTCCGAAGTGGCCTTGAACCTCTAGCTAGTTTGCCCTTTGCCGAAGGCCCCGCCGAACAACTTTCTCCAGACTCTTATCGAGTCGTCGATTGATGGCGAAGCCAGGGCTTCCTGAGCTATTGCAGCGTGGGAATGAACCCGGTCTCTGAAGTAGCCGTACCTGTCTTGGTCCCAGTGCCGGTTGAAGTCCTCCGACGATAAGGCAGGGTTCTCGATTCGCGGCATTGTCGGGTTCCGTTGTAAGTAGCGATCCATCCTGGTCAGGACTGTCGTCAAGGTATTCGCCACAGTTCTCACCGACTCTTTCCCCTGGTCGGAAGAGCGGATGGCGTTCCCGGCCAGTGTGGTGAGTAGGATGGACTTTGCAACGTAGTTGTCCTGGCGGTCCCTGAGGTACTTTAGCAATCTCACGACCCGCTTCAGGTTGACCTTGGTAATCCGGCTCTTGCCACTGAACCAGTCTCGGAATCCTGTCCCATCTGTCGGTTCAAAACAGTTCGTCACCCGATTACAGATGAGGTGGGTACCATCTTTGGTGATTCTGGGGACCACGTCTAAGTGAAAGTCGCCAGCGAAGTCCAGGGTGACGCACCGGGTTCGTAGGCGAATCTTGTCGAAGTAGTTGCCGTTCTGAGCCAGCGTGTCGTTAAGGGCCTGCAGGTAATCACTGGCCTCCCAGTTTGGGGTGGGGTTCATTACGACCTGGATGTCGGCGTCGTATTCGTCATCGTCACGAACGGGCTTGATGAGCGTGTCCAGGCCATGTGACCCCTGCCGGTCGATTCTCTGGTAGCCCTTCAGATTCGTCTCAAGGTGACGTTTCACGCCTCTTACGCCAACATACAGCCTGCCAAGCCTCTCCCTGTTGGGGTTGACTTCATCCCGAAGGAACTCTCTGAACCGGCGATTAAGCTTCATCAGGTCCCTTCTGAGAGTCTAGCTAGGGGAGTGAAGGGAGGAGCAGGGTGAGTCAGGAAGGCCTGGGCCAAGTGGCTTGCACTGTCCCGAGCAACCTGCTGGGCTTCAACGGGCAGAATATCCTTTGCTCTGTTCCAGTCGTCCAAGTCGATGGGTTCGCTTCCATCAAGTCGATCCAGCCTGGTTACGTGCTCCCTCCCGATCAGAAGGCCAGCCTGGTTCACAGCTGTGACCGATTGAAGGTGCATAGCCACTTCTATGATGCTTCGCCAATGGATTATGCCCGAGTTTCTGGCCTGCCCTTTGGTGACCTGAAACGGCTTCTGGCCGCAGCCGATGCTGAGTATCCTGATGTCTTCACGACGAGTAGTGAAGCGGGAGAGGGCCTCCACTAGTGCGGTCATCGTGGGATTGTTGGCCCAGATGCCACCGTCGAGAAATGTGTAGCCACCTTCCTGGAAGGGCGTGAAGTACGTTGGCGCCGCGGACGTCGCAGCAGCCACTGCACTCATCCGCTCCTCGCCGTCAAGAGTATAGCCAGGGTGGTCAGGGCCTTTTCAAAGTTGTGCATTGGGAGGGAGGACAATGGAGGGGCAGGCGCACAGCCGCTGGGAGCGGCCGGTCAGGGGCTCTTTGCTGCGCCACAACTGGCATTCCCCACGGAGCAGGCCCAGGGATGCATTGCTCAGCAGACTCAATACCGCTCCGCTGTGGTGGTGCCCCAGCACCTGGCGGTCCTCCCTGAAGCTGTCATCCTTGACGTGAAAGTGCTGGTTCTCAATGCTCCAGTGGCCCCGCAACAGCCCCAGAGCCCACTCCGGCTCCAGTTCCGTCAGACTGCTCACCCCGTACTGAACACTCTCCGTGCGACGGCCCTCTGCCAGATGCTCCGTCTCCTGACGCACCATCACCACTGTTGACAGCCCGGGAAAGCCCGTGTATCCGGCCAGTTCCCCGGACACCCAGACCCGACGGCGTTCCAGCCGGCCGTGGCCCTTGCCCACCGCCGTAAGCGCCGGTTCCCCAGCCCCGGCAAAGAGCAACTCCACGTCCTGATAAAGCCTCAGCCGGTTTTTTTCAGCTTCACCAGGTAGTCCTTCCCTTGAGCCACTATGGCCTGGCACAAATCAGCGTCGGCGTACA
>DAOUKX010000027.1:0-4628 GCA_034420855.1 Dehalococcoidia bacterium | reverse complement strand
TGCCCCGCTTCGTCCGCGGCCTGAGAGTCACTGACGCCCCCAGCCTCGACATCGTCACCGCTGTCCTCACCGGCCTCATCAACAAGCAGCTTGTCGCCTCCCTAACCAACCTCGGTGCCCGCGTCATCGGCCTCAGTGGCGTCGACGGCGCCCTCCTCCAGTGCCGCATTGCCAACCCGGAACTTGGCTTCGTCGGAGAGGTCACCCGCGTCAACCCCGATCCCATCGCCTGCGCCCTCGACGCCGGCTTCATCCCCCTGATAGCCCCGGTCGGCGTCCACGAGGACAACGGTCATCTCCTGAACATCAACGGCGACACCGTCACCGGCAGCGTCGCCCACGCCCTCTCCGCCTCCAATCTCGTCTTCCTCACCGACGTCGAAGGCGTCCTCGACTCCTCTGGCCGTAGTATACCCATGATTAGCCCCCGACAGGCCCGCATACTCATCCGGTCCAATGTCGCCCGGGGCGGCATGATCCCCAAGCTGGAAGCCTGCCTCCTCGCCATGCCCCCCGTTCCCTCCGCCCACGTCATCGATGGACGCAAGCCCGGCGCTCTGTTCCAATGCCTCTCCGGACAGACCTCCGGCACCCGGATCCTGGCCGCCTAGCTCGCCTTACTCGCGTTATGGACAAACCAACCACTAACAACTATATTCAACCCTTACTCTCACCCAAACTCAAAGCAGGAGGAATAATCCGGTGACTACCCAGTGGATATCCTTGGAAGAGAAATACTACGCCCAAACCGTCCGCCGTCAGCCCATCGTCCTTGTACGAGGCGAAGGCACCCGCGTCTGGGACGCCGAAGGCAAGGAATACCTTGACTTCACCGCCGGCTGGGCCGTCACCAACCTCGGCCACTGCCACCCTGCCATGGTCCAGGCAATCCAGGAGCAGGCCGCTACCCTGATCCAGACCTCCAACCAGTTCTTCACCATCCCCCAGCTCAAGCTGGCCCAGGCCCTTATCGAAAATAGCTGCCTGGACAGGGTATTCTTCGGCAACAGCGGGGCGGAGGCCGTCGAGGGCGCCCTCAAGCTGGCCCGCAAGTACGGAAAGGCCAATCGCGACGGCGCCTACGAGGTCATAACCGCCTTCAACTCCTTCCATGGCCGCACCCTCACCACCATCGCCGCCACCGGCCAGCCCCACTACCAGGAAGCCTTCCAGCCTTTGACTCCCGGCTACGTCCACGTTGACTACGACGACGTTGAAGCTATCATCGCCGCCACCACGGAAAAGACCGCCGCCGTCATGCTGGAGCCCATCCAGGGCGAAGGCGGCGTCAACATCCCCGCCGACGACTACCTTCAGCGCGTACGTAAGTGGTGCGATGAGCAGGGTCTCCTCCTAATCCTGGACGAGGTCCAGACCGGCCTCGGGCGTCTCGGCAGCCTCTTCGGCTACCAGGAGTACGGCGTCGAGCCCGATGTCATCACCCTGGCCAAGGGCCTCGGTGGCGGCGTGCCCATCGGGGCTTTCATGTCCAAGGAGCACTGTATGGCCCTCGAGCCCGGCGACCACGGCTCCACTTACGGCGGCAACGCCCTCACCACCGCCGCCGCCTACGCCTCCACCCAGTTCATCATCGACAACGACGTTCCAGCCAACGCAAAGGCAATGGGCGCACACCTCATGTCCGCCCTCGAAAACCTCAAGTCCCGGCACGGCGTCATCAGCGAAGTCCGTGGCCGCGGCCTCCTCATTGCCCTGGAGTTCAATGAAGATGTCGCCGCCGACGTTCTGACAAACGCCAATGCGTCCGGCGTCCTCCTCAACATGGTCAAGCCAAACACCCTCCGCTTCATGCCTCCTCTGAACATCACCGCCGAGGAAATAGACGAAGGCGTAGCCCGCCTAGAAACGGCCATCAGCAACCTGTAGATAGGAAACAATAATGTCCAAAGACACCATACTGCTAGCCTACAGCGGCGGCCTCGACACCTCCGTCTGCGTCAAGTGGCTCCAGGAAAAGCACGACGCCAATGTCGTCACCCTCACCGTTGACCTGGGAATGGTCGACATGGGCCCCATCCGACAGCGTGCGCTGGATATCGGTGCCATCGATGCCCTGACCGTCGACGGGCGTGAGGAGTTCGTCAGGAACTACGTCTTCCCCGCCCTCCAGGCCGGCGCCGTCTACGAGGAGCAGTACCCCCTCGCCACCGCCCTTGGCCGCCCCCTCATCGCCAAGTACATGGTGGAGGCCGCCCACCGCGTCAACGCCGTCGCCATCGCCCACGGCTGCACGGGCAAGGGCAACGACCAGGTGCGAATGGACGTCAGCGCCGGCGCCCTGGACCCCAACGTCAAGGTCATAGCCCCCGTACGCGAGTGGGGCTGGAACCGGGAGGAAGAGCTGGAATACGCCGCCGCCCACGGCATCCACGTTCCCCCCTCCAACAGCAGCTTCTCCACCGACGAGAATCTATGGGGACGCAGCATCGAAGCTGGCGAACTCGAAGACCCCTGGGCCGAACCCCCTGAGGAAGCCTACCTCTGGACCAAGGCCATCGCCGATACCCCCGACGCTCCCACCTACGTCGAAATCTCATTCGAAGGCGGCATCCCCATACTCGTCGACGGCGAAGACATGGGCCCCGTCCAGCTCGTCGAACACCTCAACGACCTCGCCGGACGTAACGGCGTCGGACGCGTCGACCACGTCGAAAACCGCCTCGTGGGCATTAAGTCCCGTGAAATCTACGAGTCCCCTGCCGGCTTAGTCCTCCACGCCGCCCACAAGTCCCTGGAGACCCTGACCCTCAGCAAAGACCAGGCCCGAATGAAGACCATCATCGCCCAGGAATACTCCGACGTGGTCTACAACGGCCTCTGGTTCACCGCCCATCGCCGCGACCTCACATCCTATGTCGCCAGCACCCAGAGATACGTAACCGGTGACGTTCGCCTGCGCCTACACAAGGGTAACTGTACCGTCGTCGGACGTAAGGCCCCCAGGGGCCTCTACAGCCACAGCCTCGCCACCTACGACCGTGGCGACGTCTTCGACCACCGCGCTTCGGAGGGCTTCATCTCAATCTACGGTCTCCCCGTCCGCACCCAGGCCGCCCAACACCCCGAAGACGCCTAACTCTCTTTTCCCCCTATCTCTCACGTAGGGGCGACCGGCCGGTCGCCCTTCGGCTCCATACATCCAACCATCGACGCATATTAGACAACAAACCATGACCAAACTCCGTCTCCCCATCCAGGTCTGCATCTTCCTCTACAGGGAACGCCAAGATGGACGAGAGTACCTGCTATTGCATCGGGTCGCCGGTAGAGGGTCGTTCTGGCAGGGTGTAACCGGTGCGCTTGACGAGGGGGAAACCCTTCTTCAGGCTGCAATTCGGGAGGTTCTTGAGGAGACACGGCTATCTCCAATAGAGATTTGCCCCGTAGACTTCACGTACAGCTTCCCGGTTTCTGAAGAATGGCGCGAGTCATACGTTCCAAACACAAACGAAATCGTAGAGCACGTATTTGTCGCGGAGGTCTGTGACAATGAACCTACCCTGTCCCAGGAACACGATGCATGGAAATGGCGACCCCCCGACGAAGCAGCCGATATGCTCAAATGGCAGAACAATGTCGACGCCCTCTGGAGATGTGAAGCGTTCCTGGCGGCGCAATAGAATAATCGCCGACACCCCCGCTGGATTGATATAAGCGTTGCGCACCCTTCTTACCCCTTCCCCCTCTCATCCAACAACATACCCCTGTAGGGGCGGCCCTTGGAGGGTGTTTCAGATATGGGGTGTAGTTTGATGGTAGGGATGAGAGGTTGAGCAGGTACGCAGAGGGAGGAGGGACAAGAGGGGAAGAAGAGAGCTGGGGGCGGCGATGATAGGGATGTGAACCGTTGCAGAGGCTGATGATGGGCTTTCTTTTGCCCTGCGCCGTGTTCCGGCAACAACGGCATGCCAGACTCTCCACAAGGTACGCAGGTTGAAGGCCGTGGCGAGGAGGAACCACTCAGCGGTCACGTTGGCCAAGCCGCGCAACAGGAACCTGCGGGCTCGTTGCTGCTCTTTGATGATACCGAAGACGGGTTCGACCAGTTGTTTCCTCTGTCTGTACGCTTCCTTGGCTTCGTCGGTGCGCATCCAGGCCCTATGGCGGCGCAACAGAGGGTCGTGGGGCCGATCTCCAGGGCCCGTCCATGACGGGAGTCCGTGGTGCAAATGCCGAAGGCCGGACAGGCCCGGCATAAGGCCCCTTATCCCCGGTAGAGACGCATCATGGTGTTGCGGGTGCCCTTGATGCGGGTGAAGCGCAGTAGATGACCCTGGGGGCAGCGATAGCTGTCGTTGGTCTCATCGTAGACGAAGCGGTCCTTGGGATAGGGATTCTCCAGAAACCGGTTCTGGGACTCGGGCATCACCACCTTCTGTTCTCTTTGGTCGCACTCCTTCAGGCTGCTGCCGGAATGGTAGCCCGCATCGGCCAGGGTGATCTCCGCCCGCAGCCCCAAACTCTCCTCAGCCTTCTCCGTCATACCGCCCAGCTGGGGCTGTCCGACGACTCTCCCACCACGTCCACCGCCGTGATCAGCATCCCTGTCCCTTCCCCCACGACAGCTACCGGAGATACCATGGCCTGGGCGTTGTACGCCACCGCGA
>DAOUKX010000026.1:0-17728 GCA_034420855.1 Dehalococcoidia bacterium | reverse complement strand
CAGCACCCCATAGACGCCCTAAGATACGAGTAGACCCCCACCAAAGGAGGATGTAATCCAATGACAAAGACTTTCGCGGTTCTGGCGGCTATATTCGTCCTGGTGGGAGGCAGCATCGGTGGGGCCTTCGTCGGGGGCATGATTGTCGGCGAAAATCGGGCGGAGAGCGAAGCCCCCGTCGCGTCAAATCCCGTTCCGCCCCAAAACTTTGCAGGCCAGGCCGAAACGATGCGACAGGCCATGGCCCAGATGCCTATGGACGAAGACGGCAATCCCGACTTCGACGCCCTGCGGCAGATGGCGCAGACCCAGGGACGCGGCCTGCCGACGCCTTCGGGACGGACACTGACCGCCTCCGCCGACACGGACATGGAAGAAACCGATTCCACCACGATCACCGGAGAAGCGGACGAGGATGGGGGAGACGACTCTACGCAACCGGGGTTCGGACGCGGAGTGGGCCTCTTCGGCGGCGGCGCTACCTTCGGGACAATCGACTCCATCGGAGACGGCATCGTCGTCATCAGCACTCCCGAGGGCAACGTGGAAGCTACCATAGGCTCGGAAACCGTCATACAGGTCTTCACAACGGGCGAGCCGGCCGACCTGGAGAAGGGAATGTCCGTCACAGTGATGGGCGAATATGATACCGAATCCGGCAAGCTGGAGGCTGTCACCGTTATCGCTGCGCCTGATGGAGCCGGAGCCTTCCCCGGCCTTGGCAGCGGGTTCCAGAATCGCCCCCAGGGAGGAGGACGCGGTCGCTGACCCTCCCGGCGACCTCTTTCCCTCTATGGGGGAAAGATTGAGATGGAGGTGAAATCCCCTCTAGTCCCCCTTGGCCCCGGCCACGTCCCGCCGTTCGAAGCGCCAGAAGGCCACTGCGAATAGCGCTACCGTGTAAGCGAGGATAACCAGGAAGTGGTGAATCGCCCCCAGGTCCCCGTCCGCACGAATTCCTATCGTCACCTGTACAACGTCATCATGGGACACCCAAGCTGCCACGTTGGGGCCCAGCAGGAAGTTGGCCACCGGCTCGAACCAGTCGAAGAGCCCGGTCATTATGCCCGTAACGATGGCCTCAACCATGTAGTATCCCATCGCCAGGGAGGTGCCTACGCCCGTTGAGGAGGTGAGAACGGAAAGGAAGACAGCCAGCATCAGGTACGGCGCCAGCCCGTAAAATACCTTGCCGAACATGATGAACGCCGTAGTCCACTCTCCTTCCGTCGAAGCTCCACCCACGTGCCGTACCAGGAATGTAAACAGAAGGCTAGTAGCCGCCAGCAAAACAGCCGTCACCAGCAGGCCGCCCGCTGCCACCGCCAGCAGTGTCAGCACCTTGGAGGCAAGGAATTTTCTCCGCGCCACTCCGCTGACAAGGCTGGTTCGAAGTGTTCCCCAAGAATACTCCGTGCCTATCATGGAGGCGGCCAGCACTATCGTCAAAATGATGCCTATGAAGGACGCCGCCGACAGGCCGTTGGCTATGCTGGCAGGGATAACAAAGAACTCCCGGCTTTCGCTCTCCAGCAATCCACTCTCGTCTTCGCCGGAGCATTGTCGTTCGAAGTCTTGTACACTTTCCAGCACCATCATCCGCGTTTCCGGCGGGAGAGACTCGATTGTTTCGGGCTGCCATTCATAAATGTCGGCGCAGGTGAATTCAAGATTCACGGGTTGCCCGTCAACGTCAGTTACACCGATAGAGTAGGAGGCCTCGCCTCCCAAGTCTGAGGCCGAAATGTCTCCCCGGTAGATGAAGTAGCTGCCGAATAGGCCAATTTGCGGAAAAGCTACCAGGATGGCCAGCAATATCCACGGCATCCAGCGCCGACGCAGTTTGAACCACTCCCAGTGGGTGAGATTCAAGATGCTTAAGGTCCAACCAGATACTGCTTGCAAATGCGCCTCCAACACAAAGTCATCTAAAAGCACGACACACTATGCCATATTCCCGCCAGGCAAACAAACGGCTGTCCGGTCTCTTCCACTGCCAACTTTCTCTTGCGACACCTATCTCACCCTTGCCAGCATTCCCAAACGAGTCAATCCTTCCCCAACTTCCAACATCACTGATAAAATAGAAGCCAACGAAGCAGCGTTGCCATGAATGAAAAAGAATCCCCAATGAAGGTAACCCCCCTCGGAGAACTCCAATGGTGGTCTCTGGAGGTTATCAGCGGCACCATCCTGGCAGTGGGCGTGGGAATCTACGCGGGGCAGCAGGCCCTTGGTCTGCTCGTCACTTTCCTTGCCGCCGCCGGAGTGCTCCTCGGCGTCTTTTTGCTCGGCGCCCTGCTGCGAAGGGTGGGGCATCGACGCTCCATTACCATTGACGCTCCACCGGAGAGGGTCTTCAACGCGGTGCTGACCCTGGCCGGACGCGGCGCCTTCCTGCGCTCCCTCTGGGGCATCGCCCTTACCGTCGATCGACCCGCCAGCGCCATCATTCCCAACACAACCATCGAAGCCACCTACACCATGGTCACGGACCCTCTCAGCGTTTCCTCGTCCCGAAAGGGAGAACTGACCCTCACAGTGGACGACGTGGAGCCTCCCGGCAAGCTGGTACAGCATGCCGTAAACAAGTTCCGGGGCAGGACCACCCGCAGCGTCGGCATCGTCACCCTTGAACCCCACGAAGGCGGAACGCGGGTGACTGAACGGACGCGGTTGATATTGCCTATGAACGCGTCCCATTTCATTGGCGCTGTCTACTCCCGCATGGTCCTTCGCCGCGCCTCCTCCAATTTCATGCAGGAACTCCTCCAAGAGGTGGAACGAGGCTAGAAAACCCGCAATCCCGTCTGGTACGGGCGGTTCGCGAACCGCCCGTACCCCATCTCCTCTAACGTGCCATCCCCCTTATTGACAACCGACGCAGCAATAGCCAGAGCACATCCATGCTATTGAAAACAACCGATTCGCTTCAAACAAGGATTCAATGATGGTTAGCTTGGACGAGCGGGTCAGTGGCCTGGAGGGCAAAATGGAGTCATTGGCCACAAAGGAAGATCTGGCAGTCCTGCGCGCTGATTTGACTGAACAGCTGTCACAACATCGTGCTGACATGATTGAAAGGATGGGTCAGCAGTGGCCCGAATCAAAGGAGTTGGAGACACGCCTCATCAAATGGATGGTGGGCTCAGTGTAGGCGGGCATGACTCTGGCCGCCAGCCTGACAGTAGCCCTCCAAAACCTTCTGTAAGTCCATACGGCCACAGAAGGCTACTGAGTTGCCTCACTAGCTCGCTGCAGTGCGGCCATCGCCAACTGCCGCACGTCCTCCGGTAGCGTGACCTCCGCCCCGTCGCTGGTCGTTACCGAAGCCCTCGTGGATAGCGTTTCCTCTGACACCCACTGCCATCCCCTGCGCAACCCTTTGTTTACGTCCCCCTGCCCATCCTGCAGCCGGCAGAAATAGATCAGGTCGATGTGCTGGTGTGGCCCTGCCGTAGGGTCGTCGATGTCCTCCACCATGATCATCTCCGGCGGCGGAATCTGACGAGGATACGCAACGTCCACAGGCATTTCTCGAGGGATAACCTCCGCGACAAGTCCTGTCTCTTCCCGGATCTCTCTTAGTACGGCAGTTACCGGGTCTTCGCCAGCCTCAATATGACCTCCGGGAGGCAGCATTGCCTTCACCTTTGGGTGCCGGTGGAGGAGGACCCGCCCCCGGCGGATAATGTAGCCCGTGGCGGTGAAGTGACGTTCCGTAGAGGGTCCTACCGATTGGTCGCTACACAATCCCGTCTTCCCGCAGCTCCCGCAGAGAGTCCTCGAAGGCCTGGATAGTCCTGTCGATATGCTCCTCGGTGTGGGCCGACGACACCATGAACACCTGCCCGCCCATGACGTGCACTCCGTGGGTGAGCATGGCCTTGGTGAGGAACCCCTTGCGCTTGCCTGTCATGTGGGCCCGCCTATCCTCGTAGCTGATGATGGGCGCCTCGTAGTCGCCTGTAGGTTCCATCCCAATCATCGGATTGACCAGGGATGCGATGCCGTAGGCAAAGCCGGGCACCTCCGCCCGTGCGAACGCCTCGTTGAGCCCGGCCTTCAGGCGGGCCGCCAAAGCGTCGGCTCTCTCGTTCACAGGCCGCTCTTCTATCATCTTCAGCCCCACGATGCCTGCGATGGCCGTGGGCGGGTTGGCGTTGAAGGTGCCGCCCTGCCCGATGCGGCGGTGGTTGTCCCAGTCCGGTTCGCCCTTGAAGGACATCATTTCCATAATCTCCGCCTTGCCGCCGATGGCTGCGCCGGGCATTCCTCCCGCGACGATTTTGCCGAAGGTGGTCAGGTCCGGCTCCACGTTGTACCTCACCTGCGCTCCACCCTTGGATATGCGGAACCCGGTGATGGTCTCGTCGAAGAGGAGCACCACGCCGTAGCGGGCCGTCACCTCGCGAAGCTGTTGCAGGAAGGGGTCCGGCTGCAGCGGGAAGCAACTGTAGTGGGCGCCCGTGGGCTCCAGAATCACCACCCCTACCTCCGGGTCGTTCGCTAATACCTCCTCCACCTCCTCGATATTGGGGCGCACCACGATGACCATGTCCATTATCGCCTGCGGCACGGAAGCGGGCGGAGCGTTCCCCTGGGACGGCAGGGCGTACTCATGCCAGCCGTGGAAGTGCTCCTCAAACTTGAGGATCTTCGGCTTGCCGTTGAAAGCCCTCGCCAGCCGTATGGCCAGGTATGTCGACTCCGTCCCTGAGTTGGTAAGCCTCACCTGCTCCACGGATGGCACCAGCCGCATGATGGCATCGGCCCACTCCATCTCGAAGGGGGTGTTGCCACCAAGGTGCGTTCCCTGTGCCACTTGGGAGGAGATGGCGGCCACGATTTCCGGATGGCCGTGGCCGTGCAGCAGCGCCCCGTTGCCCATCACGTAGTCGATGACCTCGTTGCCGTCCAGGTCGTACTTGACCCCGCCGTTGGCCCTGTTGAAGTAGATCGGAAAAGGCTCGGCGAAGCGGTTCTGATGGGTTATCCCGCTCGGAAAGTAACCGACGGCCTTCTGGTAAAGCTGGGCTGATGCGGGGAATTTTTCTATGTAGCGTTGGTCAATGACGGACACGATGCACCTCTCAGAGTTCGAGTAGGCCAATAGCTTACACCCAACACCCCATCAGGGAAAGTGGGCTGCGGCTCACCAGCCGTATTAGGGACTAAATCGGCTACTCTTTCTCTTCCTTACCGGGCAATTCCTTCATTCCCACGGATTGGTTGAATTCGTAGACTCATCCTCGTGGGGGCAACCCTCAAATCCCTTCCACCTCAATGGGGGAAGGTTAGGATTGGGGTGAATACTTTTCCCTACCGCGCGTTGTACACCGAAAATGGTCGCAGTTCCTCCTCCACGGATCCTTCGTAGTACGCCTTCAGGTGGGGCCTCACCTCCCGGGCCATTGCCTCCAGTTCTCGTTCCTTGTCTGTAAGCGGCCGGTCCAGGTTGGCCCGAATCTCCCTGTACACCTCCGCCTTGTCCACCCGCGTTACTCGCCCATCCCGCATCACCACCTCCCCGTCCACAATCGTCACGTCCACGTCCACGCCACGTGCTCGATGTACCAGCGCGTCCAGGACAGCAATGTCCGGGTTCAGGTACGGCTGGTCCAGCCGCGCCATGCGCACCAGCGTCATGTCCGCCCTGCGTCCCGCCTCGAGTGTTCCGATATGGCCGCCGAAGCCGCTGGCGTTGGCCCCGTTCTCCGTGGCCATCTCGAACACCTGCGCCGGCGTCAGCGGGTCGAACTCCACCGTCGGTAGCCGGTGAATCTTCAGCGCCAGCCGAATTTCCTGAAACATATCCTTATCGTCGTTCATCCCCATGTCGTCGGTGCCGATGGCCACCGGAATCCCCTCCTCCACGAAGCGGTGCACCGGCGCAATGCCGGAAAGCAGCCGGAAGTTTGAGCTGGCGTTGTGACACACGGACGCGCCCGACTCCTTGAACACCGCGATATCCTCGTCCGTGACCCAAACGCTGTGTCCACATACCACGTCCGACCCCAGAAATCCGATGTCTTGCAGATGCTGCAATGGAGTCGTCCCGTAGATGCGCTGCCCGAATAGCCTCTGGTAGACCGTTTCTGCCAGATGGATGTGGCTGGTGGTATCGTACTTCTCCGACAACGCCTTCAGCCCCATCAGCAACTCGTCGGAGCACCTCTGAACGTTGGTGGGCGAGGTATTGATTATCGTCCGAGTCTCCGGCCCGCCGTTGTATTTCTTGAACAGGTCCTCCGACTGTCCGACCATCTCGTCCACCGAAACATAGCTTCCGGCCATGAATGTCTCAAAGAGGCGTCCCAACTCCACAGGAAGCCTGCTGAAAAATTCCTTCTCGCCGCCACGTGGCCCGGCAATCATTGAATTCTGGTCCTGCAGGTTAGGCGCGTAGGCCAGTCTCACCCCCGCGTCCTGGTAGGCGCGGATCACCTTGTCCGTCGAAACTTCGTCGATGGGCGCCGTGCCCCTGCCGGGCGTGTACATTATCTGAACCGTGGTCGTACCCGTCTCCAGCATGTCAATTGCGCCGTGCAAATGCTCCAGGTACGGATCCAGTTGCCGTGCCCCGATGCGCCCGATGCCGGAGAGTTCCAGCGGCGCGTGCTGGACCCCCAACTGGATGGCCGAGAAGCCAACGTGATCGTGGTCGTTCACCAGTCCGGGGATTACCACGTGGCCCGAAGACCCCACCACCTCCGCGGAAGGGTGCTTGTCCCTCAATAATCGGTAGTCCCCAACCTCGACGATGCAGCCGTCTTCCGCGTATACCGCTCCGTCGATGATAGTCTCGGCGTCGTCCCGGCCAACCACCTTCGTAATGACGTACTTGCCCCTGACCAATAGAGAATTCATGGTTTGAGCCCCCTCGTTGAGTTGTAGCCCAGGGAAAAATCAACGGCCTTCCCACCAGCGACCCCAAGCCCCCTGAATAGCCTCTGGATCGAAATCGTCGTTCAGGATGGCGTCGATCAATCGTGGCTCGCCGGATTCCAGCGCCTCCGTGAGCGCCGGCCCCAACTCTTCCGGCTTCTCGACCCTCACCCCGCGAACCCCGAACGCCTCCGCCATCGCCGCGAAATCCAGGGGGTGGTCGTAGAAGTCCATGCCGATGTACTTGCTCTCCCGCTCTCGCCCGGTGAGATAGCGGGCCATGTTCTCCCGCAGCACCTTGTAGCTGCCGTTGTTGCAGATAACCCACACAACGGGAATTCCGTAGTTCACTGCCGTCCATAAGGCCTGGATGGTGAACATGGCCGTTCCGTCACCGATGATCCCTACCACCGGGCGTTCGGGCGCGGCCAGCTGCATTCCCAGCGTGGCACCCATGCCAAAACCCAAGCTCCCGCCTCGACCTCCCACCAGCGTTCCGGGTTCATCGAAGTTCACCGCCCCCATCAACGCGCTCCGGACGGTTATGGAGTCGTCGCACACCAGCACGTCCGGCGGCAGCGCACGGCGAAGCTCCACGGCAAACCGCTCCGGCGACATGGGAGACTCGTCCCAGCGCCGGTTTGCCAGCGCGTCAAAGGATTCCCGTCGACGCCGTTTTTCCTCCTCCACGGCCCTTCTTTTCTTGCGGGCCGCCTCCTCATCCGACGCCGTCATCCTCTCTGCAAGCGCTTGCGAAAGCTGCTCCAGGCTGGCGGCGATATCTCCCAGCACTCCCGCCGCCACCGGATACGACCGCTGGATGTCCCAGTCGCTGCAGTCCAGGTGCACCAGCTTAGGCGGCCCGTTGAAGTGGGGCTCTGGCGTGGGTATGGACTGCACCATCACCTCTGTTCCCACCGCTAGAATCAGGTCTGCGGCGTCGAACCGCTCCTTTATGTCCCGGTGCAGCCAGCTTGTGTCGAAGGCGCCCATGTAGTGGGGATGGGAACTTGGCAGGTGCACCTCCGAAAAGCTGGTAGCGAACACGGGCGCGCCAATCTGCTCCGCCAGTTTTGCCACTAGCGTCGGCGCTCCCGGCGACTGCGACACCCGGTCGCCCACCAGCATCAGCGGACGCTGCGCCGATGCTAGTAGCCGCGCCGCCCGTTCCACCGCCCGCGGGTCCGGCAGCACGCGGAAGTAGTGGTCGACGGAGGGGGCGATGTCCATCTCTGCCTCTCTGTCCATCGAGTCCCACGCAAAAGACACGAACACCGGCCCGGTTGGCGGCGTGGCGGCGACCTTGAAGGCTCGCCGCACGATGGCCGGCACGTCCTCCGGCGCCGTCACCTCCCCAGCCCACTTGGTGTACTCTCGCATCACGTTCACCATGTTGGAGTAGAGAGTCGGGTTGTGAAGCTGCAAGCTTGCTGCCGTCTGCCCTGCCGTAATAACCATGGGTGTGCCGCCCCGCCACGAGTTGTACATGACGGCAATGCTGTTGGAAACGCCCACTGAGATGTGAAAGTTCATGAATGAAGGACGCTGGGTTATGCGGGCGTATCCGTCGGCCATGCCCGCCGCCACGCCTTCGAACAGGCTTGTGACGTACTGTATGTCCGGTGCGTCCTGAAGGGCGTCGAGGAAGGGCAGTTCCGTGGTGCCGGGATTGCCGAAAACGTACCGGACCCCTTCCGCTCGCAGCATCTCCACCAGTGCCTGCTGCCCCGTCATCTGCGCCATGTCAGTGTTGCCCCCTCTCCCGCCGCAAGGTATCCGTGGCTTCCTCGTCCACCTTGCCTGCTTCTTCTTCTATCACCACCCCGTAGGCCTCGCGGGCGTGGGCCGTCGTCACCTTGTCGTTGCGCCAGTCCCACCATACCGCCTGTGGGTCCCGATCCAGCGGGTCGCCGTAGCCCCCTCCGCCGGGAGAGACGTGACGGAACACGTCGCCCTGCCTGAGGGTCGTGTTAATCTTGGTTGGCAGTAGTTTTTCTCCGTCCCCGGGGTTCAGGATGTTCCTGGAGCCTTGGCCCGCACCGCCTCCCTCCAGTCCGTAGGGAGGAAAGGCTCGACGGTCCGAACGCCAGGTTATAGTCGCCTCAGGCGACAGCACCTCCCACTCTCGCGCCAGCGCCAGTCCGCCCCGGTGTCGCCCCGGTCCTCCCGAATCGGGAACATAGCTGTAGCTTCGCAGCCTCAACGGAACCTGCGACTCGATAATCTCCACCGAAACGTTGGAGACGTTCGCCCCCACGCTGGCCACCCCTCCCCGTCCGTCACCGCTGTTCCAGGCCCCTCGGATGCCGAATACATTGTCGTAGAACACCTTTATTGTCCCATCAGGCTGCCTGAAGCCAAACCGTCCGGTGGAAGTGCCTCCCTCGGGCGCGGCGGCCACCCGCTCCGGCACCACTTGGGCCAGTGCGCCCAGCACTGCGTCCACCAGACGAAATGACGTCACCCCGCGGGCGGCGCACGACGCCGGATGCTGCATATTCGTTATCGTGCCCTCCGGCGCAACCACCTCCACCGGGCGGAAGCAGCCCGAGTTGTTGGGCATGTCCTCGCCAATGGCGCACCGGATGGCGCAATAGGCCATGGCCTTGCTCTGGCTCAACACGCAGTTGATGGCCCCTCGGGTCTGCGGCGAAGTTCCCGTGAAGTCCACCAGCGCCGAATCACCCTTGATGTGCAACGCAACCTGGATGGGAATGGGATCGTCGCTTAGGCCGTCTTCGTCCAGGTGGTCGGTGAAGTGATAGACCCCGTCGGGCCACTGCGATATGCCCTGACGGGTGATGCGTTCGCTGTAGTCCATGAGCTGCCGAAGGTAGAATTTAAGCGTCTCCGTGCCATACTCCTCCACCAGGTCGAGAATGCCCCGGCTGCCCATGCCGTTGGCGGAAATCTGGCTGGCGAAGTCCCCCATCACCACCTCCGGCGTGCGGACGTTCAGCTGTATCATCTCCGCCAGCGTTTCGTTCAGCTTTCCCTTGTCGTACAGCTTTATCGGCGGGATGCGGATCCCTTCCTGGTATATCTCAGTGGAGTCGTGGGCCATGCTGCCCGCCGCCCGCCCACCAACGTCCATGTGGTGCACCACCGTCACCGCGAAACCGAAGATTTCTTCCTCCACGAATATGGGCGTGACCAGGAAGATGTCTGGCAGGTGAAGTCCACCGGAGTATGGGTCGTTCAGAATTATCACGTCGCCGGAGTGGATGTTCCCGCCGAACCGGTCGAGCACCGCCTGTACCGTCTCAGGGATGCCGCCCATGTGGATGGGGATGGCCAGCCCCTGGTCCAGCACGTCCCCGTTGGTGTCGCACAACGCCGCCGAAAAGTCGAAGGCCTGCGTTGTCGTCGGCGACCTGCCCGTCCGCTGCACCGTCAGCATCATCTCGTCGGTGATGGACTGCAGGGCGTTCCGAATGACCTCGAAGGTTATGGGGTCGAATGCAGGGTCTTTCATGAATTATGCCCCCAACTCAAAACAACATTCCATAATTCATCCCGGCTGACGCTGCATACGGGGGGCACGACGATGGTAGTGTCGTACTCTTCCACGATTACCGGGCCGGGAATCTTCTCTGAAGAGAGATGGCCACGGGTGATGATTTCCGTTTCCACGAGCCCAATGTCTCGTCCGAAATAGGCTTCGCGACGACTGCTTGGCCCTGCAGTGTTATAAATCGCCGCTCCCATTGACGCCATGTCCAGGCCCGACGATGCATCCACTTCGGGTCTTCCTATAACCCGGATGTTGGTCACCTCCACGTTCTCCCCGTCGGAACGGTAGCCGTAGGTGCGGTTGTGCTCTTGACCAAACGCGTCCTTCAGTTCCGGCATGGAGCCAGAGGCAGGAACGGGGACCGTCAACTCGTGTATCTGGGCGGCATAGTGCAGATCTGCGTACCGTTGGAACGCCAGACGGGTGGGGTCGTACCCCTCCAGGCGCAATGTTTGAGCCGCTTCTTTCTCCAACGCCCTGAACCCTTCCTCCAGGTTCCCATCTGCGCCGTCCCCGGTCACCATCATCAGACTGTGGACGAACTCGTACTCTTGGGCCGCCGCCAGCAGGCCCAGGCTGCTGAACAGCCCCGGCGCCGTCGGAATAATGACCTGTTTGATCCCCATCTGCCGCGCCAGGGCCGCCGCGTGACACGGGCCGCTGCCCCCGAAGGCAACCAGCGTGAAGTTTCGCGCGTCCCGCCCCCGTTCGGTAGTCACCGAGCGCATGGCTCTCGCCATGGCCGCATTGGCAACCACGTGCACACCGTATGCCGCCTCCAGCACTGACAGACCCAGAGGGAGGGCTACCTTTTCTTCAAAGATGCGACGCGTCTTCTCCAGGTTCACCTTCAGCGATCCCCCCAGCAGGTACTCCGGGTTCAGATACCCTAGCAGCACGTTGGCGTCGCTCGTTGTTGGTTCTACGCCGCCCCGGTCATAGCAGATTGGCCCTGGCTCTGCCCCGGCGCTCTGTGGACCCACGTGAAAAGACCCTGCAACGTCCATCGAAACCAGGCTACCTCCGCCGGCCCCCACCTCGGCCACGTCCACTGCCCGCACCATCAGCAGATAACCGCCTCCCTTCAGTAGCCTGCTGCCTTTGGAGATGGGCGCGCCTATCTCGTACTCTCCCGACTTGAGAGGCTCCCCCTTCTCGATGACAGCCGCCTTGGTTGTCGTCCCTCCCATGTCGAAGGTCAGCAGGTTTGGCCTCGACACCCTCCTCGACAGGTGCAGCGCGCCCGAAACTCCCGCCACCGGTCCCGATTCCAGCGAGAATACGGGCCGCTCCCCGGCCCGGTGAGACGTCATCATTCCGCCGCTGGACTGCATCACCAGTATCGGCGCCTCTATCCCCATGGCGGAAACCCGTTCCCTCAGCGACCGCAGGTAGGTATTCATCACCGGCATCAGGTACGCGTTGGCGACGGTGGTGCTGGTGCGCTCGTACTCGCGGATGGCGCTCACCACCTCATGGGAGAGGCTGACGAACAGGTCCCGGTATTCGTCCCGCGCCAATTCGCCGATAGCTCGTTCGTGCACCGGATTGCGGTAGGCGTTGATAAAGCACACTGCCAGAGATTCCACTCCTTCCGCCAGAAGCTGCTCAATCTTTTGGCGCACCTCGTCCGTGTCTAGGGGCGTCAACACCTGACCGGCGGCGTCCATTCGCTCGTCTACCTCCAGCCGTAGGTATCGAGGGACCAGCGGGTCCGGCGGCTCGTAGAACAGGTCGTAGAGGGTGGGAGTGCGCAGCCGACGCACCTCCAGCACGTCGCGAAAACCCTTGGTGGTGATGAGGCCTACCTTCGCTCCCTTGCGCTCCAGCACCGCGTTGGTGGCGGCGGTAGTGCTGTGGCACACCTCAACCACGTCGGAAGCGGTCACGCCGGCCTCCTTCAGAGCCTCGCCGATGCCACTGATGATCCCCTCGTCGTACCGCCCGGGCGTGGAAGAGACCTTGCGCACCGACATGCGCCCGTTCGGGCCGGTGAGCACCACGTCGGTGAAGGTGCCACCCACGTCGACGCCGAGCCGGAATTTTCTATGTTCGAGAGAAGTCATAAGCCGCAAACCGCCCGCCTATTATACAGCGTTGACGAAGGCTGCACGGCTATGTGGAGGAAGCAGCGAGCGCCGTCCTAATACCCCGGTATAGGCTCCTTCACGCCGAACCCCGTCAGCGGCAGCAGCACGCTGTCCGAGGGTTGAACGCTTCCGCTGGCCAGCAGGTTCTCCAGCGCTCCCAGCACGATGGCCGACGTTGGTTCAACGATGACGCCTTCCATGGACGCCAGTAGTCGCTGCCACTCCAGTATCTTGTCTTCCGTCACAGTCACGAAACTGCCGCCCGACTCCCTGGCGGCCTCCAGCAGCGCGTCAGGCCGGGGCGGGTTGGTGACGCCGATGCCATTGGCCTTGCTAGAAGCCTCGCCCTCGTAGGGTACCCATTCCCGGCCCTCGTAGGCCGCCACCACGGGATGGGTCTCATCCGTTTGCGCTCCGTGCAGACGGGGCATACGGGCTACGCGCCCGTCCTCCATCATCTCTCGGAACCCCCGCCACATCCCCTGGTAGATGGAGCCATTGCCGATGGGCACGATGATATGGTCCGGCAGGGGGGCCATTTGCTCCGCAATCTCGTAGGCGAGGGTCTTTAATCCCTCAATGAAGTAGATGTTCTGGCCGTAGTTCATGTGAAGAATGCCGGAGTCCTCGGCGAATTTCTGCGCACCTTCGTTCCGTGCGGCCCTACTAGGACCCACCCAGTGCACCTCCGTGCCGTGAAGGGCAATGGCGTGGACCTTCCGGCTGTCGTAGGTCGTTCTGTTTGCAAACCCGAAAAACTTGATGCCTGCCCGGGCGCAGTAGGCGGCAAAGGAATGGCCCGCGTTGCCTCCCGTGGCGTCGGCAACCTCCGTAACGCCGGTGTCCTTCAGCACGGACACTTGGACGGTGTTGCCCCGGTCTTTGAAGGAACCGGTGGGGTTAAAATACTCCATCTTAGCGTTCAGAGTAGCCACGCCCAACTTCTCACCCACCCGCGGCAGCGGCACCACGGGGGTGTTTCCCTCCCCCATGGTCACCAGGTTGGCCGGATCGTTGATGGGCAGCGTGGGCAGAAAGCGGGCGGTGCCCTGCGCCGTGGTGTCCACACGTGCCTCCACCGTGGCCGGAGTGTCGTACCGGGCGTCCAGCAGGCCGCCGCAGGACTCGCAGTAGAGCCTGTACTGGCTGCCGTCGTATTGAGCTTCACACACTACGCAAGCAAGAATATACGCCATAGTCCCCCCCTTTTGCCGAATAGCACGATGGCCTGGATCTCTCTATTTGCAGGACGCGCCCCCTGATCCGGACATGCCCATCAGTGGGCGATATTGGAATGTTGCGGGTTTATACGCGGGCAATCCCCGCCTGGGAGCACTGCTCGTCCTGCTCACCGGTGCCGCCGCCGACACCGCAGGCACCGATGGGTCGTCCGTCCCGAATTATCGGCACGCCGCCCAGGCTCATTATCATATGACCGCCCTCAGCCGCAGCAATACCGGTCATGATGGGCGCGTCTGCTCTCTTACCTAGCTCCCCGCTGGTCTGGCCGAAGGCTACGGCTGCAATGGCCTTGCCCTGGGAACCGTAGGCGCTCGCCCAAGTTGCGTCTTCCATACGCTGGAATGCCAGAAGCCTTCCTCCGGCGTCTACGATGGCACAGCTTATTTTGATATCGAACTCCGAAGCCTTCTCAAAGGCCCCTGCAATAATTCGGTTGGCATCCGCCAAGGTTAAAGACATGCGACGTCCTCCTCAATTTAACGATGAATCGGCCGCTGAGGGCCGTGTCTGGAATGCTCGCAGTCTAAGCCGCGCCTACCGATGCCGTCAACCATCAAGTGGATTGTCTCTACTGTACTTCCGGGGTACCGGAGCCTTTCGCGCCCAGGAATACGCACAGGTCCGCTGTGCGACATGCGTAGCCCCACTCGTTGTCGTACCAGCCCAGCACCTTAACCATCTCTCCTGCCATCACCATCGTTGACAGGGAGTCGAAGATGCAGCTGTGGGGGTTGCCCTTGAAGTCCCCGCTCACTAGGGGAGCGTCGCAGTATTCCAGCACCGGAGCCAGCGCTCCCGTCTCCGCGGCCTGGCGGAAGGCGTTGTTGACCTCCGTGACGCTGACCTTGCGCCTCAACACGGCGGTGAAATCCGTGGCGGAGACTGTGCTGGTGGGCACTCGGAAGGCCACCCCGTGGAGCTTGCCCTGAAGTTCCGGTATCACCAGCCCCACGGCCCTGGCCGCGCCCGTGCTGGTGGGGATGATGTTCTCCGCAGCCGCCCGCGCTCTGCGCAGGTCGCCGTGCACCTGGTCCAGAATCTTCTGATCGTTGGTGTAGGAGTGAACCGTCGACATCAACCCGTACTCGACGCCGAAGGTGTCGTTAAGTACCTTGGCCATGGGCGCGAAGCAGTTGGTGGTGCAGGAAGCGTTGGAGATGATCTGGTGCTCCGCAGGGTCGTATGCGTCGTCGTTGACGCCAAGCACCAGGGTAATGTCCTCGTCCGTGGCGGGAGCGGAAATGACGACCTTCTTTGCGCCGCCCTCGAGGTGTGCCGCCGCCCGGGATGCGTCGGTGAAGATGCCCGTGGATTCGACCACCAGGTCCACGCCCGCTTCCATCCACGGTATCTGGGCAGGGTCCCGCTGGGAGAAAGCCCGAACCTCGAACCCGTCGATTATCAAAGAGCCGTCACTGGTCTCTACCTTGCCCGGAAAAGTCCCGTAGTTGGTATCGTACTTGAACAGGTGGGCGTTGGTCTCTGCGTCAGCCAGGTCGTTTACCGCCACCACTTCCAGGTCCTCCGGGTAGCGTTCCAGGGCCGCCCTGAGCACCTGTCGTCCAATCCTACCGAAGCCGTTAATGCCAACTCGAGTCGTCAAAGACCCACCTCCTGCTTGGTCCGCCTGCCGAGGCGTTTGTGTTGAAGTTTCACCCACTATTCTATAAAAGCGGGATGAGTCTTTCCACCGCCCCGCCTACAGGCGCGACCATCTTGGGGCTTTGTCCCACCCTCAATCAGTCGCGCTTTTTGCTACGGCCAGAGCGCCAGCGATTCGAGGGCCATGGTCTCAGGCAGACCCAGCATCAGGTTCATGTTTTGTACCGCCTGCCCCGCCGCCCCCTTGACCAGATTGTCCAGGCAGCTCACTACAATCAGACGTCCCGTGTGGGGGTCCACCGTGGGGTGAACCAGGCACAGGTTGGAACCCGTAGTCTGCTTCGTCCGAGGCGGCGAGGTAGTCACGTGGGTAAACGGCTCGCCGGCGTAGAACTCTTGGTACGCCGTCTGCACGGCCTCCCGCGTCGTGGATGGGTCTGTGAGCGGCGCGTAGCAGGTGGCAAGAATACCCCGTGTCATCGGAATCAGGTGGGGCACGAAGGTCACCTTTGCGGAATCCGCGCCCCCCAGGGACGCCAGTTCCTGGGCTATCTCCGGCTGGTGCCCGTGGCCCTCCAGGCCGTAGGCCAGCACGTTCTCGTTGGACTCTGCGAAGTGGTACATGGGGTTGGATGTGATACTCCCCCGCCCGGCGCCGGACACCCCCGACTTCGCGTCGATAATGGCGTCCAGTTCCACCAGCCCCGTTTGAACTCCGGGTGCCAGAGCCAGAATGGACGCCTCCGGGTAGCAGCCCGGGTTGGCTATCAGCGATGCTCCCGCGATGCGGCTGCGGTTGATCTCAGGCAGCCCGTACACGGCCTTCTCCAGCAGATGAGGCGCGGGATGGTCGATCTTGTAGGCCGACTTGAATCCCTCCGCGTTTCGAATTCGAAAATCGGCGGCAATGTCCACCGCCTTCATTCCCCCGTCTACCAGCGGCGCAAGAGCCTCCGCGCTGGCTCCACTGGGCAGGCTGGAGAAAACGAAGTCCACCGATTCTTCTACCGTGGTCGTAATAGGCAGGTCGATGTCCCACAGATGGGGCACCGCCTCCGGCAATCGCTTTCCGGCGGCGCTTCGTCCGGTGACGGAGGCGATGGTTACCTCCGGGTGGTTGCGTAGAATGCGGGCCAATTCTGAGCCTGCGTATCCGGTGACGTTGATGATTCCTACCTTAGTCACTGTTGAACCTCGCTGGGGAGTGACGCAAAGTATAAGCCGCGCTCAGCCGTGGGGTAAAGACGGCAGTTCCCCCTTGGAGTCATCCCGGGTGCAGCGAAGGATCTCGCTCTTATTACTTCGGAGTGATGGGCAGCTGGCTGGAGGGGCATCCAAAGGCCAGGACACACTCGTCGCAGCGCGGTCGAGGGGCCTTGCAGGTTCGGCGTCCGTGGGTAATCAACGCCGTGTGAAAGGCGTAGACCTGATCCGGCTCCACCATAACCTCCAGCAGGTCATGAGCGGCGTCGGCCCCCACTTTCGGCCCGATAAGTCCCAGCCGCTTCGATACCCGGTGCACGTGGGTGTCCACCGCCATGGCCGGCATCCCCAGCGAGAAGCAGAGGATCACCGCTGCCGACTTGGGCCCGATGCCCGGCAGTTCACGGAGCCACGCCTTGGCGTCGGCCAGCGATAAATCAGCCAGAAAGTGCAGGTCCAGGTTGCCACGCTTCTCCAGAATGATGTTCAGAATCGTCTTGATGCGAGGGGCCTTGATACGAGCCAGACCGCCGCTGCTGATAGCCTTTGAGATGCGCTCGATGCTCCCCCCGGCCACAGCTTCAAGGGTGCCGAACTCCTCCATCAGCTGCTTGAAGGCCCTTCCCGAGTTGATGTCGGAGGTATGCTGCGAAAGGATTGTGAAGACCAGCTCTTCCGCGGGGTCTATGCGCCTCGCGTGCTCAAAGGAGCCATAGGGTCCCCTCAGCTTCTCAATTATCTCCTGGGCGCTAATAGACTTGAGGATTGACTTCCTGGGACGTCTCTTGCCTACGGACCGTCGGCGTCTTGTCTTGGGCTTGGCGTTGCTGCTTCGTGGCACAATGGCCGGATTCTAGCACCCCCTGCCAGACCGCTCAAGGGTGTGTGTTTGTCTCAGGGTGAGGTGGCCCCGGGGAACCGGACCGGTAGCAAAGTGAGAGTCCTGCTTCTAGACTAGAGGCAGGGGAAGCTGTGGAGAAGGAGTGGGAGATGAGAAAAGGAAGGAGGAAGCAGAGCGCAGCCTAGAAGGCGAAGGTGGCCCTGGAGGCGGTGAGGGGAGAGGAGACAGTGGCGGGGCTGGCGGCCAGATACGAAGTGCACCCGGGGCAGGTACAGGCATGGAAGAAGGTGCTGAAGGAGGGAGCGGTGGGGGTATACAGCAATGGTAGAGATCGGAAGGCCAAGAGGG
>DAOUKX010000025.1:0-10828 GCA_034420855.1 Dehalococcoidia bacterium | reverse complement strand
CAGCACCTCCGCCATGTGCATTGCAGCCACAACGCGGGTGCCGCCGATGTCCGGCGAACCTTCGACAAGGCTGACAGTGCCGTCGGAGTTGACGCTGGCGAAAGCCGTCGATGGGCCGGTGTTGTTTCGCCAGAAGCCGGTGGCCACGCCTCTACCCCGGTTGGGGCCTTCAAGGGGCGCGGAGTAGTGGGGGTGCTCCTGGGCTGCCTTCAGGGTCTCCAGATAACCGATGCGGGGGAAGGCAATGCCGCTTATCTGCCTGGTCCCCTCTTTGGCGGCGTTTAGCCTACGGAACTCCAGCGGGTCCATCCCCAGCTTCGTGCACAGTTCGTCTATGACCGTCTCGGCGGCGAATGCCGCCGCGGGCGCTCCTGGGGCGCGGTAGGCGGCGGTCTTAGGCTTGTTGACCACAACGTCGTAAGCCTCCACCCGGGCGTTGGGGAGGTTGTAAGCGCCGAAAATGCACTGGGAAGCGCCGCCGATGGGCGCACCCGGATACGCGCCGCCCTCGTACACTAGGAGGGCGTCCGCCGCCGTGATTTTCCCCTTCGCATCAGCGGCCATCGTGACCTTGATGTAGCCGCCGGAGGTGGGGCCGGTGCCTTCGAACACCTCGGCGCGGTTCATGGTCATCTTCACGGGTTGGCCGGATTTCCTGGATAGGACCGCTGCCACGGCCTCCAGGTAGGTGCTGAGCTTCCCGCCGAATCCGCCGCCAATCTCCAGAGGTATGACCTTCACCTGCGACACGGGGATGTCGAGGATTAGGGCGGTGTTGTCGCGGATGGCGAAGTGGCCCTGGGAGCTGCACCAGATGGTCACCTCGCCGTCCCTGTTCCACAATGCCGTCGCGCTGTGAGGCTCGATGTAGCCCTGGTGCACCGTTGCGGTGCGATATTCGCGCTCCACCGTCACGTGGGCGTTGGCGAATCCCTCGTTTAGATTACCCTTTTCGAGAACGAAATGATTGGAGACGTTCGACCCTTTCTTGTCGTCCTCTGCGGAGAGCAGGCCGCCGGTCTGGATTCCCGCCAGCGAAAAGGTCTCCAGACGTTCGTGCAGCAGTGGTGAGTCGTCATCCATTGCCTTCACGACGTCTGTGACCTCAGGAAGGACCTCATATTCGACGCGGATGGCCGACAGCGCTTCCTCGGCAAGGTGGGGGCTGTCGGCAGCCACGGCGGCAACGGCGTGACCCTTGTACAGCGCTTTCTCAGCCGCCAGCACGTTGTTGCTCAGGAACTTGGGGTTCGTCATGGCGCCCTCGCCCAGGTCCGCCGTCTCGCCGGAGGGCTGGGGCAGGTCGGCGGCGGTGGCCACGGCTTTGACGCCGGGTATGGCCATAGCGGCTGACGTGTCGATGGACTTTATCCAGGCGTGGGCGTGGGGACTGCGCAGCACGGCCCCGTGGAGCAGGCCCGGAAAATGTACGTCCGCGCCATACTGGGCGCGACCCGTAACCTTGTCAGTGCCGTCGTGCCGGATGGGTCTCGTGCCGACTACGTCGTACTTGCCTGTCGCCAGGACCACGTTGGATTCCATGACTCCACCTCCGCTGATGGTGTGTGCCGGTGTTCAGCTTGCGATTAATGAGATTCTAACACAGCCGGCTTGCGACCTAACCTTCCAGACCGCGCTGCAGTCCGCGCAGGTAGCGGATGTGGCCCAGATGCTGGCTCAACTCACACAGGATGTGCCCAAACATCCGGCCGATGGTGTAGCCCTGCTGGAACGGAGTGGCCCAGGGGGACGTGTTGGAGAGTTCGTCGGCCCTGAGTCCGGCCATATACTCCAGCGTCTGGGCGCGCACTTCACGTCCGTACTTCCAGATTTCCTCAACAGGAGGAGTTACGAAGGCCGCAAGTTCCTCCTTGCCGTAGCCCCAGCCCGTGCCGGCGTCGACCTGGTCCCAGCGCCGGTCCCAGCCGTTTCGCTCGAAGAGGTGCGGCAGTCCCTGGGCAAAGCCACTGAGCCAGGTATCCTCAGCGCGGATCATGTGCCACAGGCTGAATCCGATTGCGTTGGCCTCGTCGCTGGGACGCCACACCACCTCCTCTGTCGTCAGCCCGTCCAACGCAGCCTCGAGGTCAGTGTCGATTTCCTGCAGGGTCTCCGCCACCAGCTGCATTACGTCCATTTTCGCCCTTCCCTCCAGATGATTATTTAAAATCACATTGTAGCTTGTGTAAGTTTAGCTTTGCACATAAGATTCTTCCATACGGAACCTGGAGGCGCAGCATGAATTCACTCGACTTAACCCAAACTACCATTGCAGGCGCAGCCGAACAAATCCAGCGTGGCGAACTCTCATCCGTAGAGCTGACACGAGCGATACTGGAACGGATCGAACGACTGGATTCCAAAATCGGAGCTTTCACCACCATCACGGCCGACTATGCGTTGGCGAAGGCGCGCCAGGCGGAAAACGAAATAGCCGCCGGAAACTACCGCGGCCCGCTACACGGCATCCCCTACACCCTCAAGGACCTGATAGACACCGACGGAATCAGGACCACATACGGCTACAGCAGCCACCAGGACTATGTTCCCCAGCGAAGCGCCACGGTGCACCGGAGGCTGGAAGAGGCCGGGGCTATCTTGGTGGGCAAAGTGGACTGTCACTTCCGACGCAACATTCCGGTTTCGTGCAGAAACCCGTGGGACCTGACTCGTTCGCCGGGCATATCCAGCTCAGGATCCGGCGCTTCCGTGGCGGCTTCGATGTGTCTCGCCTCCATTGGCTCCGACACCGGCGGCTCCGTGAGGATACCGGCGTCCTGGTCGGGGGTTGTAGGACTGCGCGGCACCCTCGGCCTGTTGAGCCGTCACAACGCCCTGGGCCCCTCCTGGTCCTTCGATCAGCTTGGACCGCTGGCAAGTACGGTGGAAGACGTGGCCCTGGTTTTCGGCGCAATCGCAGGATTCGACGCAGATGATCCCATCAGCCTGCGCGACCCCGTGCCGCACTACGCCTCCGGACTTCAGGCGAATATGAAGGGAATGCGCATAGGAGTGCTGGATGAATTCGTCAGCGCAAACTGCACGGAGGAGGTGGAGGCGGCCATGCGAGAGGCGTTGAATACCCTCCAGGACATGGGCGCCCGGATTCAAAACGTAAAAATCCCCCATTCGTCGAAATCCACCCGGGTGCTGACCGTGGTGTCCGAAGCGGAATCAGCCGTCGACTACCGCCAGGTCTTCCCCAAAGAGAGGCTGGATAACATCGACGACGACCTGAAAGAGTACCTGGCGCGGGGAGATTCCTATTCCATGACGGACTACCTGGACGGTCAGCGAATGGCGGCGGTCTTGCGCCAGGAGGCGGCCGACGCCTTCCATGATGTGGACGTCATCGTAGCGCCCACCTGCCTGGCCACCGCAGTCCCAATATCCCAGGAGCGACAGTTGATCGACGTTCGCGGAATGCAGGTGGACTACCTGGAACTGCTGCTCAGGGTCACGTCCATAGCCAGCGTCACGGGACTACCCGCCCTCTCCGTCCCCTGCGGCTTCGATTCCAAGGGACTGCCAATAGGGATGCAGTTGATGGGACCGGCTTTGTCGGAAGGACGCCTGCTGCGGCTGGGCCACGCCTACGAGCGGGCGACGGAGTGGCACAAGGCTCGGCCTGACCTGTAACAGTCGACGCTTACCTCGTCGTCACCAGCGGTTCGGCGGGGATTTTATGTGCGTTCCTGGCTGTATTTCTTATCGCTTGACTAGAGAATTGCCTTCGGGTAGTATCGGCTCAAATTGATATAGCGTAGTGTTTGCTATTGTCAATTTATCTACGACATAGATAACTAGAAGGTGATAATTATGACGCAATACGTATCAGACAAAAAACTGACGATTCTGGCGTCTCTGGCAGTTCTCATGGCGCTGACTTTGCTCATATTCGGCTGCGGCGATGATGAACCTGAAGCAACGCCTCAGCCGGCGCCCACCGCCGCGCCGGTCGATATATCGCCGCTAGTCAGCCAGATCAGCCGGCTCGAGCAGTCCATGCTCGACGCAATGGCCCAGATGCAGCCTCCCCTCTCGGAAGACGAGATTCGCTCTCTGGTCGAGGGTGCGGTTAGCGCCAATGTCCCGGAGGGTCTTACCGCCTCTCAGGTTGAAGCAATGGTGGACACTGCCGTGACCGCAGTAGCCGACCAGGGGGTGTCGCAGGAACAAGTAGCCACCGCCATCGCAGAAGCGCTGGCTGAAGCTGCTGCTCAACAGACGGAACCCCTAAGTGAGGCAGAGGTCGCGAAAATTGTAGGTGACGCAATCGCAGCAATGCCGACGCCCGAACCGATGGCCATGACCCCAGCGCCGACGGCAATGCCAACGCCTGCACCCACCCAGACACCGGCAGCAATGATGATGCCGGTGGAATCCCGGCTGAAGGTTGCGATGCCCAATCCGGCCTACGGCGAGCGCCTGGAAGCCTCGGTGCATAACGTGGTGGGCGGCTTCCTGCTTCCCAACGCCGAATCACTGGTGGGCGATCACCACATCACCGGCGAATACTATCCCATGCTGGCCACGGAATGGTCCGTTGGAGAGAATGCCAGGTCGTGGACTTTCAAGCTGCGCGAAGGCGTTCCCTGGCACGGAATCGGAAGCAATTTCAACGCTCAGGACGTCATCCACTCCTTTAACCGTACCCACTCCAAGGTATCCGTTCACAGTTATCGAAGCCGTTGGCCCACCCCGGATGGGGCCGTTGGACAAGTGGTGGGCAGCATCACGGCTGTCGGTGACAATGAAGTGAGGTTCGACTTGGTTGGTCCATACACCAGGCTCCACAAGGCTGTAGCGGGTAGCGAAGGACTGTTTATGACCAGCAAGTCCTACTTTGATCTCGTTGGCGAAGACGGCTACCGTGACAATCCCGTCGGCACTGGACCCTACCAGTTCGTAGACTTACGCTCCGCCGAGTACAGCCTCTGGGAAGCGGTCCCGTACGACCATTATAGAGTGAATCCGCAGTTCCCCGAGCTCCAGCTGGTATTCTCCGACGAGGAGGCTACCAGGATTGCCATGATGGTGAACCAGGAAACTCACACCACGGTAGTATCCAAGACCCTCACCAGTCAGGCCGAGGGCATACCCCATCTCAAGGTTGTGACTACCACCCTTCCAACCTTGCACCTTAACATCTTCTTCGGCGGCAACTATCCTGCGCATTTCCTGACCGCCACGGGAGAACCGGCGGTGGATGAAAACCTCCCCTGGTACGGACACAGCGAAAACGCCGTTAAGGTCAGGCGAGCCCTATCTATGGCTATTGATCGCGACGCCATCAACAACGCATTCTACGACGGCGATGGGGAACCCGTAATCGTGTCTCTGTTCCATCCCGGTCTGGGCCCGTACAAGCCTGAATGGGAAGCAAGATACAATGAGCTTCACGCCTACAACCCGGAGATGGCCCGTCAACTTCTGGCCGAAGCAGGCTATCCTGACGGCATTTCTGGTTACAAGTGGGCGCTCTACTTCATCGACATCGCCCCGGAGGGGCTCGATATCGCCGAGGCAGTGGTGGCCATGTGGAAGGAGATTGGCGTTGAGATTGAGATAGAAACCACTGAAAGAAGCACGTGGGGAGGCGCCGGTAGAGCCAAGGAAACCGCAGGATACGTCTACATCTGGCACTCCACCTATGCGCCCATCGAGGCCAGGTTCGAAATCTATAGTTGGAGCGGCAGGCCCGGAGCCGGGTTCACGTCGGAGAGGTTCGATGAACTCTATCTGGACCTTCAGAACACCACAAGCGTCGAGGAGATGAATCAGAAGCTGCTGAACCTGGGCGACGTAATACAAGAGACCATCCCTTACGTACCCCTCTTCTGGGTCTTCACTGACTACATCGTCAACACCAGGGTCATTGAAGATTACACAAGCGCCGGCATCTGGCAGGTGCACGACTGGGAGTATGCGGTTCCCGTGAAGAACTAGGAAGCTTGTGATATCCTGAGTCCGCTGAATCCAAGACTATCGCGGGAGGTGTGCAATGAAGGTCCCCTACGGTGCCGTTGACGCCGACGGCCACATCAATGAGCCGGAAACCAAGCTCATGGAATACATGGAAGGTCCCTACGCCGAAATAAAGTCCTTTCACAGCTACATCCCCGGCAGCGACGGCGTGGTGGGCGGCAGCGTTATAGCGGGCAAGGACTATCTGGACTCCACCCTCGGAGGCAGACTGGGCGCCCACGGCGGCCCCGACTTTCCCACCCCGCAGGAATGGCTAGACAACGCCGATGCGGGTGGGCTGGAGACTATCTTCGTCTTCCCTACCACCCTGCTGGGCTACTCGCGGGTAATCGACCCGGACTACCTGATTGCCCTCACCAAGTCCTATAACAACTACGTCTCCGAGGAGTGGCTGAAGTTCAGTCCGCGCTTCAAGTCTGTTGCGCTTATGCCCTTGATGGACGTGGACGAGTCCATAAAGGAAATGCGACGCTGCGTCACCGAGCTTGGCTACAACGGGGTGTTTATCGCAGCCGTCGGTTTCGGTCTACTGGGCGAGAAGCGGCTAGATCCCTTCTACGAAGAAGCGGAGCGGCTGGGCACGTTCATCGCCGTCCACGGAGGCCACGCCACCGCTGATCAGAAATACACCAAGTTCATCCAGCGCCACACCATCGGGTTTCCCGTTTCCGCCATGATGCAGATGATGCACATGACCTACGAGGGCGTCTATGAGAAGTTCCCCAACCTGAAGGTGGGTTACCTGGAAGCAGGCTGCACATGGGTCCCCTACCTGCTGGACCGGATGGACGAGGAGTGGGAGAAGCGCGGCTGGTTTGAGACGCCGAACTGCAAGAAGAAGCCCAGCGACTACATCAAGGGCGGCAACGTCTACATCCACGCCGAGCCGGGCGAGGAGCTGATTCCTGAAGTCATCCGGGTGATGGGCAGTAATCGGCTCTTCTACGCCTCCGACTGGCCCCACTGGGACAACGAGTACCCGGAGAGCCTGTACCACATCTACAACCGAAGCGACCTGACGGAGGAGCAGAAACGGGGAATCCTTCGAGACAACGCCGCGGAGATGTACGGCTTGGATAACGGCAGCTAGCGGCTGGCCTGATAAATTCAAAACAACCAGTCTCTGAGAGGGCGGGCCCCAAGCCCGCCCTTCTCTTGCTCCATTTCGTTCTTCAGAATTACATATCACCTTACCCAAGGGAACCGGCACCTTGCTATAATCGTACGACCAGGAGAAGTCAAGGAGCCTCGATGAATAAACAGCTTACGGTGCCCAAAGGGCGCCTGAAGTCGTTCTGCCGTGAGCATGGGATCAAGTGGCTTGCTATCTATGGCTCGGCGTTGCGGGATGACTTTGGGCCGGAAAGCGACGTAGACGTCCTGGTAGAGTTTGAACCGGAAAGGGTCCCAGGATTTCTCGGCCTCGCCGGGATGCAGTTGGAGTTGCAGGAACTATTTTCCGGTCGCCCGATTGACCTGCGAACTCCCGAGGACCTTAGTCCCTATTTCCGACAAGACGTTTTAGACACAGCCGAAATTCAATATGTTCAAAGATGACCGAATCCGCCTAATTCACATGCTGGATGCAGCGCGGGAGGCCGTTTCATTTATCAGTGGTCGGACCCGTAAGGAACTCAACACGGACCGCCAACTAGTTCTGTCATTGGTCAAAGACATTGAGATTGTGGGCGAGGCAGCATCGCGGATAACTGAAACTACCCAAACTCAGACTCCGGAAATCCCTTGGCCGGAGGTCATTGCCATGAGAAACCGCCTTGTCCATGCATATTTCGACATCAACCTCGATATCGTTTGGAAGACAGTTCAGGATGACTTGCCGATGCTCATTGCACGTCTGGAACGGGTTCTAACGTGTAATCCCGAGGATTGAATGATCAAGCGTGAGGCATTTATTGGTGAGGGGTGCGACTGAATCCCGCCGTTTCTCAGGCTACCACATAGACCTAGCCGGTTAGCGTCCAGGGGACGCCGACGTCGCCGGCCAGTTCCTTTAGCTCGTCGACTACCGCGGGGAGCAGGGGAATTCCTCTGCTCCTTCGCTCTTGTTCGCGACCGTGCTCAATGTCACCCGCAACCAGCACGCGGTCAACACCCCTTACCGGCTCCGTCTTGTGGACCCGGTCGAACATGTCGTCAATCTGCCCCTGAAACTCGTCCAGCGGGCGGAAGGCGTCCACCCGTATGGCGCAGAAGAAATGGCCGACACTGCCATAGCTTTCGTGAGCATCCATCTGTATGGAGGCGCCGTGGCCGGATAGAATCCCGCACAGCACGTCCACCAGCATCCCGAGGCCGTATCCCTTGTGGCTGCCCAGTTCCGGCGTGCTTCCGAGGGGCAGCAGCTTCTTCGCCTCCACCGCCACGTTGGGGTCCGAGGTGGGGACGCCTTCGTCGTCTGCCGCAACGCCAAAGGGGATGTCCGTGCCCAGACGCGTGGTCAGAATCAGCTTCTGGAACACCATGGCGCTGGTGCCCACGTCCAGGCAGAAGTCCGGCTCACTGCCGGATGGCGCACCCACGCTGATGGGATTTGTGCCGTAAACCGGGTCCCGGCCTCCCGTGGGCAGGACGATGGGGTTGCTGTTGGTGCTGGAGATGCCGATCATCCCGTGGGGAACGGCCATCATGGAGAAATACTGGGCGGCGCCGAAGTGGTGGCTGTTCTTGACCGCCACCATGCCGATGAACGAGTTGCGAGCTTTCTCGATGGCCATGTTCATTGCCCGCACGCCGATGGATAGTCCGAGGCCAAGGTTGCCGTCCAGCAGGGCCGTGACGGGCGTTTCACGCACCACAGTCAGAGGTGCGGTGGGGTTGATCTTGCCGCTTTTGATGTCCCGGACGTAGATGCGGCCCAGGTTGTTGTTGGACATGCCATGGGTCTCAACACCCCGCAGGTCGGCGTAGACCAGCACGTCGGCAGCCATGGCAGCGTCCTCAGTCGGGACCCCCAGCTTGGTGAGCACGTCGGCGGCGAAGGTGCGAAGGCCGTCAGGGTCTACGCGGATTCTGTCCTCGGAAGCCTGCCCTTCACTGGCCATGTTTTCGCCGCCTTTACTCAGAATATCTCCGAACTAGAGGTTAAACTGCGGGTCTATCCAGTCCTGTTCCTTGCGATAGACCTGAATGCGCCAGCGCTGGTCCTCGACTATGTATATTGACCCGTCGTAACCGACTTCCACGGCAATCGGCGCGTAGAAGCGCTGCTCAGGTTCCAGATTCGTCGCCCGCATTCGTGCCTTGCGATAGTCGGGGTTGTCGTCGAGGAACTGCTGGGCCCACTTGGAGGGCTTGTCTGCGTTTCCGATGAACGTGGTCAGATGCTCGCCGTCGCCGTCAAAGACCTCCACCTTGTTGTTCCACCAGTCCGTTATGTAAACGTCTCCCTCGGTGTCCACCGCCACGTCACTGGGCAGATTGAGCTCGCCGATGCCAGTGCCGGGGGTGCCGAAGGTCATCATGTACTGACCATCGGAGGAGAATTTCTGGACGCGATGGTTGTACCAGTCAGCAACGAACACGTTGTCGTACTTGTCCACACCAATTCCCCAGGGACGGATCAGCTGACCGTCGCCTGTTCCCTCGGAGCCGAAGCCTCCCAGGTACTGGCCGTCGGGGGTGAACCGCTGCACCCGGTGGCTTAGGTTCTCCGTTATGAGAAGCTCGCCTTTGCTGTTGAAGGCCAGCCCCGCCGGGCCGTTAAGCTGGCCGGGACCGGAGCCGGGAACGCCCCAGTTGGACAGGAAGTTGCCGTCCTTGTCAAAGATGGTAATGCGGTGGAGCCACTCGTCGGCCAAATACAGCCGGCCAGCTTCGTCCAGCGCTAAGGCAGTACCCCATACCCACTCACCGTCGCCCTCGCCGGGACCACCGAACTCCTTGATGAAGTCCTCGTTGGTGTTCAACAGGGTTACGCGCTGGCAGGGCTCAGCCTCGGAACCCCGGCTCAATACGTAGATCAAGCCCTCATTGCCCAACGCCAGGTCCAGAGGATTGCGGAATCCGGTGCCCCCGGGAGTGCCCATGCCCATGGCGTGGAGGTAGTTGAAGGTGCGGCCCCTAACCCTAACCGTCTGCATTCTTTTTCCCCTTGCTAATTTATGTCTTTCTCTGGCAAAAACTTCAGCCCGGCGTTTAGCCGAACTGGTACTCCCTGGTGGAAGCGATTATCTGCATGGCCCCCACCACCCGGTCCGAGAAGCTGCGAGATTCGCCGCCGTTGCCGTTGGAGGGTTCGCTCTTGCTCACGTGGTCGATAAGTTCCTCCCGCGTCGCATCCTCGACCCGCACAGGCCCCATCAGGTCCAGGCAGCCGTCGACCATGCTCGCGGCGTCCTGCGGATCGCGTTCGCCCATCCTATCGATGATGTTCTGTACGCCGGGAAGCTCCTGCTTCACCATCTGGTCAGCGGCGAAGTTGATTCGACGGAGCAGCGCGCCGCTGTCTATCCACTCCCCGCCGGTGTGCCAGCCTTCCACGCTGGGCGGGTCCAGCAGGGCCTGACCCTGGAAGTTGCACTCCTCCGCAAGGGCGGTAATGCCCGGCTTGGGGTAATGGAAGTCTCCGATGAGACGCATGGTGCCGGCTATCAGCTCCGCCGGACTCTTCACCTTGGCGTACCAGACGCTTTCGTCCTTGAAGAAGTCGGAGTTGAAGAGCACCCGGAGGGTGGAGCGCATGTCGTAGCCGGAGCTGATGAAAGCGTCTCCCAACAGGTTGATGGCGACGGGGTCTCTGGGAGCCACGTCCTGCCAGCTTGGCACCTGAACCTCGTCGGCCACGAAGAAGTTGTAGAGGTGACGGGCGATGAACCGGGCC
>DAOUKX010000024.1:0-25427 GCA_034420855.1 Dehalococcoidia bacterium | reverse complement strand
ATTAACGACGCCGGCGGCGTAAACGGACGGATGCTGGAGTTGGTAATTGAGGACTCCAAGTGTTCCGCCCAGGACGCAATTGTCGCCTACAACAAGCTGACGGACGTGGACGGGGTCAAGATAATTCTGGGAACGTCCTGCAGCGGCGCGATGCTTGGGGCTGCACCACTGGCAGAGGCTGACGGAGTAATCCTCTTCTCCGGCCTGGCGACCAACCCGGACATAGCCAATGCGGGCGACTACATTTTCCGTACATCGATGAGTGATGCCCAACTGGGGATAGACGCGGGGAACGTGTTGTGGGCAGACGGTATCCGAAGACTTGCAACAATCAATGAAGAGACCGACTATGCGGAGGGTGTGCGGCGCACGTCCGTGGACCAGTTTGTGAAGAGGGGAGGGCAGGTGGTTGGAGAGGAGAGGTACGTGTCTGACGCCACGGACTTCAGGACGTCCCTGACGAAGCTGATCAATGCCGAGCCGGACGCTCTATTCGTTGCTTCCCAGTCGGAAGCCAGTGGCGGGACCATCGTCAAGCAGGCGAGGGAGTTGGGCTACCAGGGCCCCATGTATTCCGACATTGTCGCGGCGGGGACCACCGCTCTAGAGGTGGCGGGGGAAGCCGCCACGGGCTTGAAAGCGATCATTGCTGACCTGGACCCGGCCAACCCTAAAGGCCGAGAGGTAATTGCCAACTTCAGGCAGCGTTACGACTACGTGACTCTTCCCTGGTACCTGGGATCGGCGTACGACGACGTTTACATAACGGCGGAGTGTCTGAAGGAAACGGACGACGATCAGGATGCCGACGGTTTCCGAGACTGCCTGTACGGTATCTCGTGGAGCGGCGCCATCGGGGACGACTACAGCTTTGACAGCAATGGAGAAGTTGTGGGGTTGTCGAACGTCGTGGTCGAGATTCTGCCCGTAGCGGAGAGGACCGCTGATAACCAGGGATACAGGGTACTGGGAGGCGCCCCCACCCAGTAGTTGTAATCCAATGCAAAGAGGCCTTTGGTTTTGCAGGGGAGTAGCTTGTTTGATGTCTCTGCGGCTTACTTGACCTACAGGCGCGATGGCCCTGGGGGAGCGCCGGGGTACATCGTGCCAATGTTCATGCTCGCTGAGTACTGTTCCAGCGGAAAGGGAAATTGACGCTTCCTAAGCTTAGCTACAGCGGCGACAAGCTGAAGCTCTTTGCCATGACGCTGGTGTTACTGGCGGCGGCGTACGTGCTCTAGAAGGCCACTCAGTCGCCCAACCAGGCATTGCAGTTCACGTTCAACGGTCTGGCCGTGGGGGCGGTTTACGCCCTGCTGGCGATGGGATTCACCATTGTGTACAGCACGGTGTGGTTCTTCGATCTGTACTACGGTGCTGCCGCTGCGCTGGGAGCATACGGCGTGTTCTACCTGATGTCGCAGTACACGCCGGGGGGCATCCATCACGTCAACTACGCATCGATAAACGTGCTGTTCGCGGTTGTTGTAGCCGGAGTTTGTGCCGTGCTTGGAGGCGCTTACCTCTGGGACACGCACGTTCATGAAATTCGTGATAGTTCAATGTCAGCGGGTGGTGGAATCGAAGAATTTCGGGGCCTACATCGTTAGGTGTATGAATCCGCCGTCCATCGGCCCACGGCTTGAGGGCTGAAGGTTACGACCTGCCCGTAATCAAGGTATTGGCTGCTATGTTGAAGGAGTAGTTCCAAAGGCAACGATAACTAGGTGGAGCGCCAACTACCCTGGGAATGTTATTTGCAGCCTTTTGAGGTATGGCCGTTGAGTCATAGCCAAAGCTGAGATGGATTTCACGAGTTAGGGCGAATATTACGTAGTTGAGATCTGTCCGTTGGTTGACGTCTAAACCTCTGGGCGGAGTAAGACCTTGAGGTTGAGGGGATGGAGGTTCAGTCTCATCGCAGAATTCAAAAGAAGGATGAATATTGAGCCTGGGCCAGTGAGGCGAGGTGGCGATACCGAACCCCACTGACCCAGACGCAGACATTGTATCACAGTTAATCTTAATCTCTCAGGACTTATGGTAGGGGTTGTGTAGAATGAGTAATGAGGAGAGTAGAGATACGAAGGATCATAGAAACGTGGAAAGAACAAGGAGAGAATTTATCAGCGGCAGCGCGAGGGTTGGGTATAGATCGACGAACGGTGAAGAGATGGGTGGACCGGGGACGGAACCCCTGGGGCTACGTTCGATGGAAAGGGATCGAGCGACGATCCACAGCGCCCAAGCAACCCAGGCGGGCGCTGACCGGAGAGGAGGCTCTCTGGGTGCGCAAGTTAAGAGAAAGGACGGGCTTGTGTCGAGAGAAGTAGGCGGTCCTGGCGCAAGCAGCGGGGATAGAGGTATCGGCATCCACCATTCATCGGTATCTGCTCTGGAAGGGTTTGACTCGACCGAGCACCCGGAGGCGGCGGCCCCGGTACCAAAACGGACGGATAGTGGGGCCTAGCAACTGTCCGGGGTTTGGGTATCTGCAGATGGACGTGAAGTAGGGCAACCCGGAGAGCTCCGGGTTGCGCTGCACCTGCTACCCTTATGCTGCCCTGGATATCTACTCCCGCTACAAAGTGGGCCTGATAATCCCCAAAGTAGACGAAGCATGTGCCCTCTTGGTCCTGTATCACGCCACCCATAACCTGCCTTTCCCTGTAAACTACGTGCAGACGGACAACGGCTTGGAGTTCCAGAAGCGGTTTCACGCCAAGTGCCAGCGCAGCGAAGCCGAAGAATCTTGTCGCCAGGATATCCACCCTGATCCACGCCAGATTCTCTCCCAAAGTGCCATAATTGGATTTCCAAAAGTCGAATGTCTCCAAAACTCAAATCCGAAGTGCCAATCTCGCACCACAGGTCGCCCCCCAGGAGCAGAAAGCAATGAATGAAGACCATCGTCTCGACGGCCAAACTGCCATCGTCACAGGCGCCGCCCAGGGCATCGGCCGGGGCATCGCCCTCGTCCTCAGCGAAGCTGGCGCAAACATCGTCATCGGCGATATCCAGGACGCCTCCGACACCGCCAGCCGGATAGAAGCAAAGGGTGGCAGCGCCGTCTCTATGCTCATGGACACCAGCATCCCCTCCGACGCCGAAGCTCTGGTGGAGCTTGCCCTCAGCCGATACGGCAGGCTCGATGTTCTCATCAACAACGCTGGCATCGACGCCCCCCGCGGCACAATCTGGGGCCTCTCCGATGAAGAATGGCAGCGCACCATCGACGTCAATCTCAGCGGCGTCTTCTACTGCACCCGCGCCGCCCTCAGACCCATGCTCGCGGCGGGCAGTGGTTGCATCGTCAACATCAGCTCCCAAGCCGCCCGCGCCGCCGGCGACCCCAACGGCTCCCCCGCCTACAATGCCAGCAAGTCCGGTCTCATCGGCCTGACCATCGCCTCCTCCGCTCAGGCCGCCCCCAGAGGAGTACGCGTAAACGCCATCATGCCCGCCCTGGTGGAATCAAGAGACTTCGGATGGACTCCCGAAGAGCGCGAGGCCCAGATAAGACC
This sequence comes from Dehalococcoidia bacterium, assembly GCA_034420855.1. Classification (GTDB taxonomy): domain Bacteria; phylum Chloroflexota; class Dehalococcoidia; order Lucifugimonadales; genus JAPULR01. The sequence continues at coordinate 21,903 of DAOUKX010000024.1, read as the reverse complement.
CTACCCACTGGGCATCGGCAAGCCCCGTGACATCGGCCAGGCCGTCCTCTACCTGGTCAGTCCCGCCTCTCGCTGGGTAACCGGCACCGCTCTCCACATTACCGGCGGCTACGAAAGAAGCGGCCCCTGGTTCTAAGCCCCTAAGCCCTCGCTCCCCTCAGCCGCCGGATGGGGTTCACCAGCCGGAAGAACCGCCCTATCTCCCCCATCTCCCACATTACCAGGAACTGGCTCGCTATGAATATCGAGCTGTACGTCCCCGCAATCGTGCCTATCATGAGCACCAGCAGGAACTCCCGCAGCGTCAATCCACCTATCAGTATCAGCGCCAGCAATGCAAAAGTCGTTGTCAAGCTGGTGCCCAGCGACCGCCCCATGCTCTCCATGATGCTGATGTTCACCGACTCCGCCAGCGGACGGTCGATGTCCCGCGCCACGTTCTCCCGTATCCGGTCGAATACCACAATAGTATCGTTCACGCTGTACCCCGCCACCGCCAGCAGCCCCACCACAAACATCACGTTAACTTCCAGCCCAATGACCTTCCCTAGAATCGAGAATATCCCAATGATAATCAGTACGTCGTGCACCAGGGCCAGCACTGCCGCCACCCCGTATCGGAACGACCCGGGGATGCGCCGGAAGGCCCACGTAATGTACAGCAGTATCCCCACCGCCGCCACCATCACCGCAATCACCGCGTTACGCACCGTCTCCCCCGCCACCTCCGGCGACACAGTCTCCACCTTGGAGATGAAGTCAACGGGCGCAACGCTCTGCTCCAGCACGGCCTGAATCTCGTCCCGCTCTCCCTCCTGCAGTTCCTTGGTCCGGATGAACATCGTGGAGGCGGAAAGTTTCTGAATACGCGCGTCCCCATGGTCCGCATCTGCCATCGCCGCCCGTACCGGTTCCTCTTCCACCGACTGTCGGAAGGTAACCTCGAAGGCGGAACCACTCGAGAAGTCAATGCCGGGCTGCACCGCCGGGGGAATGATGAGCGAGATTATCCCGGGAATCAGCACCAGCGCCGAAATCAGGAAATACCATTTGCGCTTGCCGACTATGTTCATGACTGCCCCTCTTCCCCGAACTCGTCGTCCCGCCTCCGCACGCCCTCAGGCGTGAACAGGTTAAGCCGATTCCCCAGTCCGGTAAAGGCCAGCAACTGCAGGAAGTTACGGCTCACCATCAGCGCGGTGAACATGCTCACCGCCACGCCTATCGCCAGGGTGATGGCGAAGCCAGTGATCCTCGGCTCGCCAAGCTCCCGCCCGAAGAAGAACAGAATGCCGCAGGTGATGAAGGTCGACGTGTTGCTGTCCCGAATCGCCGGCCATGCCCGTCGGAACCCGATTTCCATCGACGACAGCAGGCTCCGGCCAGCCCTCAACTCCTCCTTTAGCCGCTCGAAAATCAGGATATTGGCGTCCACCGCCATGCCTATGGATAGGATCACCGCCGCCAGTCCGGAAAGGGTCAGCGTCACCGGCGTCATCTTGAACACCGCCAGCACAAGCCCGGCGTAGATGATCAGGGCCGCGGCGGCTACCAGCCCCGCCGCCCGGTAGTAGACGATCATGAACAGTATTATCAGGCCCAGTCCCACCAGCGCCGCCTTCAGGCTCGCTTGCAGCGATTCGCCGCCCAGGAACGAGTCCACCGTACTCTCCCGCACCAGGTCCAGCGATACCGGCAGGCTACCCGATTCCAGCTGGATAGACAGCGTCCGAACCCGGTCAAAGGTGAAGTCTGGCCCCTCTATGAACCCGGTTCCGCTGATGATTGGCTGTCGTGTTATCGGGCAGATGATGCTCTCCCCGTCCAGCACGTGGGCTATGCACTTCGTCTGGTCCCCTGCAATACGGGTGGTGAAGTCTCGGAAGATGCGCGTCCCGTCTCCGTCGAATACGAAGTTCACTATCGGCAGTCCCGTAGTCGGGTGGGACCCCGCAAATGCCGAGACCAGATTGTCACCCGTGAGGGATTCCCCACTCCGTCCCACGGCCTCCTGATCCTCGAATTCCGAGCAGTCTGCATTAAGGCAGGTCCGCTCCGCAAACACTAACTGGGCCGTCTCTCCAATCAGCGCCTTCGCCTCCTCCACACCGCCGGTAGCACTGAACGTATAGATGGGCAGCACCGAGGCAGCCAGGCTCTGCTCAAGCTCATTCTGCTCGGTGCCGCTCAACGTCCGGACCCTCACGTTGAAGCCTACCCCGGGTGTTGCCAGCACCTCTACATCTTCCTCCGCGTGTCCCAGCCCTGTAACGACCCCTGAAACATCTGCAGACTGGAAGTTACTCAAGAACACCACCTGCATCGCCTGCAGGTTATCGTCATATCCGAAGGACTCCAGCGTACCCAACTCTTCTTCCAGCGCGGTGCGGATCTCCTGCCGCTCCTCTTCCGTGACCCCCTGGACCCGGATGTCAAACACCCCGGGCACGGTCGCAATCTCGGCGTCCCCGACCAAGACGTCCACATAGCCCAATTCCTCCATGGCGTTCTCCAGTGTGGGCCTAGACACCCTGCCCTTGAACACCACGTCGATGCTTGTGTCCTCCACGCCTGGCAGCTGCACCAGCACCCTGTCCTCGCCAAAGAGCTGGACGTTCGGCTCCGTAATGCCGAAGGCGTCCACCCGTCGTTGGATCGTGTCGATGACCCCTTCCATCCGGTCTCCGGTGGGGTCTTCTCGCGTCAACTGGAAAACTGACAAGGCTCCAAGTTGTCCCGACACCTCCTCTTCGATCGTCAGGTCCCTCTCCTCGTCCAACTTGGAAAGACTAACTCCGTATTCACGCCCTCGCGACTCGACGACCGTAGCCTCAGAGAAGCCAAGGTCCACCATCGCCGTCTCCATCACCGCCTGCTCAACGCCCGAAGCCAGGGTCAAGTCTATAAGCGCCGACTGGATGTTTGTGGAGTTAATCTGGTCAATGCTGATGACCGCGTCCCGCACGCCTGCCTCCAGCGCAGTGAATGCCTCTTCGTCCAATGGGTCAAGCGTAGCCGTGAAGTTCTTCCCGTCCACGTTCACAATCCGTGCGTCCGGATAATCCAGTTCGTTGAAGGCAATCTGCAGTTCACCTTCATCCGGCGGACGCTGGAAGAAGACCCACACCGCCTCCACCTCCTCGTCCTCGTTCCTCACTACCTGAAGGGCATCCACAGGGAACAGTTCTTCCAGGGCCGCGCGCATCGCGTCTTCTGCTTCATCATCGATGTCAGGAAGCTCGCTCAGGATGAACACCTGGCTCTGAACCGTCGCCACCAGCACGTCCTCGTATCCCAGTCCTCTGACCGCGTCACCCAGCGCCCCCTGGCTGGGAAGCGCCACCAGGCTGATGTGAATCTGCGTTCTGTCCTCAATGGCAGACTCATTTATTGTCGCCGGGCCCACCTCCACCTGCAGCTCCTCCATGAAGGTTGCTACACCCTCCTCGTCGATGCCGGGCACGTCCAGCGAAAACTCCTCCCGCTGGAACGTCGTAATGACCACTGAACCCAGGTCCAGCTGGTCCAGCCCCTGCTTCACTTCCGACTCGGACAGGGGCTGTTGGAACGTCGCGTTGATATTGACCGGACTGTCCGCCTGGTAGACCAGGTGAGCGCCGCCCCGCAGGTCCAGGCCCAGCGTCAGCCCCAAGGGTCCCGTCCCGCCCCTGTCAAATGAGTCCCCCGGCAGGTCCACGTCCTGGTTCCACAGCACCAGCACGGCCAGGGTGAACATGACCGCAATTATCAGGAAGATTCTCAGACTTCTACGCATGAGCGTTCACTTCCGTGTTTCGTCTTCCAGGCGCGTCTGCACCCAGGCCAGCGCTTCCTCTCTTGAATTCACCTCCGAAGCCGCCCGCGCCTCCTCCAGTCCATCCAGCAGTTGGCGAAAGATGGGCCCCGGCGCAAGATCGAATACTTCTATCAGATCATGCCCCGTCAGCAGCGGATCTCTCTTGTTCGAGCCATGTGGCGCTGCCTCCCGGCGCGATTTCGTCACAACGCAATTCACCAACTCCACACGTCGCAGCCAGTCCTCCGACTCCAGCATAGGCCCCCGGGCCGCCAGGTAGTCCGCCAGACTCAGATACAACACCGAGTAGGCCGTCTCTCCCAAGTCTCGGAAGAACCTGTACATGGCCCGCTGACTTGGCCTCTCCAGCTCCTGGCTCATCTGCGTCGGCCTCAAGTGCGCCTCAACCATCGCCGAAACGGCCCGCACTCCCCGGGCGCTGATGCGAAGACTACGCAGCCGCTCTTCCGCCACCGTCGCTCCCTGCTTCGGGTGCCCCAGAAATCGAGTCCTGCCCGAAGGGTCCACTGCCTTCGTCTGAGGCTTGGCTATGTCGTGAAATAATGCCCCCAGCTTGAGCAAAGTGCGCCGGCTGTGACCGTCGCTCACCACCTCGTCGAAGTGTCGCTCCATCTCCTCGTCCCAAAGCACTGCCGTCAGGTGGGAAGCTCTTCGAAAGGACGCAGGTTCCGTCACGTCGTGCGCCGCATTCACCGCCTGAACCGTATGCTCGAACACGTCCCAATAGTGCTCCTTCGGTTGAGTTACTCCCCTCGCATGCTCCAACTCCGGCACAATCCGGCACAGCAGCCCCAGGTCATCCAGCAAGTGAAGGGTGCCTGCCGGCCCATCCAATGACAACAGAGTGAGGAACTCGTCCCTCACCCTCTCTCCGGCTACCGAATCAATCAGATAAGCCTGCTCTCTGATTTTCGCAGCAGTATCCTCATCCATGTCGAATCCGAAACTTCGCGCCAGCCGGACGCCCCGAAGCAGACGGCTGGGGTCCTCCTGGAAAACCCCGTGGCTCACCATCCGCACCAGCCCGCACTCCAGGTCTTCCCGTCCTCCAAAGGGGTCGATGATAGCCTTCGTCCATTCCTCCCCGGCCGCCTCTACAGGCAGCGCCATCGCGTCTATGGTAAAGTCCCGGCGGGCCAGGTCCTGCTCCACCGACCCGTCCATCGCGGCCAGGTCCAACGTCGGGCCACCGCCCCTGCAGACCACCCGCGCCACCCCCCGTATGGGGTCCAGAGGCACAAAACTTCCGCCCAGCCGTCGGGCCAACTCCTGGCCCAGCGCCATGACGTCACCTCGGACTGCCGCGTCCACGTCGTGGCTCTCCCGCCCCATTAGGGCGTCACGAAGGCAGCCCCCAACTATAAATACTTCCACCCCGCGAGAGACAAAGAACTCCCGCAGAACGGCAGCATTGAATGCAAGCGACTCGGTAGTTCCTGGTAGTGGAAGCCTGTGAGGCCCGGGCGAAACCGTTAATTGCTGGATGAAGCAGCCTCCGTTGTGTCCCCCTCCGATTCCTCCACCGCCTCATCCTTCCAAATCTGGTCCTGGCTCACCAGCCGCTCCACGTACAGGTGCCCGTCCAAGTGATCTGTCTCGTGCTCCAGCGCCTGCGCCAACAGGTCCCCCTCCGCCTTGATGCGAAAGGACTTTCCGTCCAGCCCCTGCGCCTTCACGTGCACCTTCTCCGATCTGAGCGTACACCCCGAATACCCTGGAATGCTTAGACACCCTTCGGTGAGCTCTCTTGAGCCTTCTCGGTGCACAACCTCGGGGTTGACTAGCACCAGGGCTTCCTCGTCGTCGGGAAGCTGGATTACGGCAATGCGGAGCGGCACGCCAATCTGGTTGGCCGCCAGCCCCACGCCGTGGGCGTCATGCATTGTCTCTATCATATCCCTGACCAGCCTGCGAATCCCCGCATCTACCCGCTTCACCCGGATGGTCTTCCGACTCAACACCGGGTTCTGGGCGGAAACCAGCGGTCTCACAGCCACGTTATACTCTCCTCCTGAGGAATCGTTGCCGTCAGCCTCCCTAAAAGGCCTCAAAGATTATAGACACTCGCCTCAGTGGGTGTAAAGCGCAACTACTTTTTTGGACGTCACGGCGACGTTACCGGATCCACGTCCACCGTCCAGCCCGTGGGCATTCCCACCTCACTCAGTAGACGGTGAAGGTCTCCCCCCGCACCCCTCAGAATCAGATGCCAGCGGTAAAGACCTCGAATTCTCCGTGGCTGCGTCGGCGCCGGCCCCACCACGTCCACTCCCGCGAACCCGCGCCCGTAAGCCGTGCTTCGAAGGACCTCCGCCATCCGCGTGGCCTCCTCCTCGCACGCATCCTCATTTGTATTCTGGTGAACCAACCGGATCAACCTGCTGAAGGGCGGATACCCCAACTCCCGACGATAGGCAATCTCCCTCTTGTACATGCTCGAAAAGTCCTGCCGTCCCGCTGCGCGTATTGCATAGTTCTCCGGGTTGTAGGTTTGGATGACCACCAGCCCCTGCGTTGTCCCTCTGCCTGCCCGTCCCGCCACCTGGCATAACAGCTGAAACGACCTCTCTCCAGCCCTGAAGTCTGGCAGATGCAGTCCCACGTCCGCCAGTACCACTCCCACCAGGCTCACGTTGGGCACGTGAAGCCCCTTGGCCACCATCTGCGTACCCACCAGCACCTGCGCCTTCCCTGCCTCAAAAGACTTCAGCAGCGCCTCGTGTTCCCCTCTCGGTCCCGCCGCATCGCTGTCCCAGCGCAGAACGCCCACACCTGGCAGCACCCTCTCCAACTCCCGGACCACCCTCTGAGTTCCCATCCCCAGGTATCTGAGCGTCCTGCCACCGCACTCCTCGCATGTGGCAGACGGCCTGCGACGCCTCCCACACAGATGACACAGCAAACCCAGCCCTCGGTGGTAGGTGACCGCCACGGAACATCGACGGCACTCCAGGGCCAGCCCACAATCCCTGCACTGCACCACCGACGCCTCGCCCCGCCGGTTCAGAAACAGAATCGCCTGCTCACCGCGGCTGACGCACGCTGCTAGCGAACGGGTCAATCGGCGACTGAAGGGGCTGCGGTTCCCATCCTTCAACTCCTCCCGCATATCCTCGATGACTACCCTCGCCAACCCCGTCCGTACGCCCTCCCCCAAAGGTCCTGCACTCTCAGGTGATGCGGCCCCAATCCTGTGGGATAGCTTAAAGAGCCGGTGCCGCCTTCCCCGCAACCCATGATAATAGGTGGCCACGTCGGGCGTGGCGCTCCCCATCAGTACGGGCGCGCCCGAAAGCTGGGAAATCTTCCGGGCCGTCTCCCTTGCATGGTAACGGGGAGCCAGGTTTCCCTCCTTGTAGTTCCACTCGTGCTCCTCATCTATGACAATGAGCCCCAAATTCGGCATGGGAGAAAAAAGCGCGCTTCTCGGCCCCACAACCACGTCGTAGACCCCCGCGCGTATCCTCCACCACGCGTCGAACCGCTCCCGTAGGCTCATTCCGCTATGCAGTAGTGCCACCCTCCCCGGAAACCGCTCGTTGATCCGCTCCTCCATCTGCGGCGTCATGGAAATCTCGGGCACCAGCAGAATCCCCCTCCTTCCAAGGCTGACGCACCTCTCCAAGGCCCGCAGGTAGACCTCAGTCTTCCCGCTCCCCGTGACCCCATGAAGAAGCACGCTCCTCGGCACTGCTTTCGCATTCTCAAGCAGCCTCCGCACAAAGCCCACCACACTGTCCTGCTCCGGCGTAAGCGTCGGCAGCAACTCCATCTGCAAGTTCGGACTTCTTCGCCGACCATCGACACGCACCCACTCCTGCATCACCATCCCCTTCGCAACCAACCCCCTGACCACCGACGGACCGAACACTTTCAGCGCGTCGGTGTACGCAATCCCGCGTGGCTGCTTCAGAGACTCCTCAAGCAAAGCCGCCTGTCTTGGGGCGCCTTTCAACACCGCAAGCGCCTCCTCTTTGGACTCTCGCCGACCAACATTCGACAACAGGTAGCGTTCATACCGGGGCGCCGCCCGAGGCCTCACAATCTCCCAATCCCGTTCCAGGATTCCCCTCCGCACCAACCCGTTCAGGTACGTACGCGCCCTCCGTCCCAATTCTCTCCCAACGGCCCTCTCAGCCATCCGCCCATGCTGGGCCACGATCTCGTAAACTGCCGCTTCCTCACCAGTCAGGTCGGGGGGAGCTTTCTTGGCCACACCGACGTGAGCGCGCACCCGTGTCCTGAATCCTGGAGGAAGCGTCAATACCGCCGCCTCGAACAGGGACGAAAGATAATACCGGCTCAGCCAACGCGCCAGCTCCAGCCCCCACGACGGCAGCAACGTCCCAGGCGCTATGGTAGAAATAACCGGACGCGTAGTCTCCAGCGAAGTCTGCTCCGATGTATCGAAAACCATCCCCTGCACCGGCCGCGGCCCAAGCGGGACCCACACAAGCTGTCCGGAATGTACCTCCATCCGAGGTGGAACGCTATAAGTCAGAGTCCGGTTGACACCCAGGGGCGCATCGACGGCAACCTCAACATACTTCATGGGCCCCACCCATCCAGCGCATCAGCGCCCCTACAATGAAAGAAGCCAGTTCCGAATCCAGCCCCTCGAAAGCATCTATCGCGAGGGCCCGCCCACCAGGCCCTTGTGGATGCGGGAAGCCATTTTCCCGCCCCTGCGACGCCTTCCCTTTTATGGTAAGGACGACACTTTCGGGCGCCCCAACCCTGTCCGGTCCTAGTAGCGGCCCCGCTCCTTGATTCGAGCGGCCCGCCCAAAGCGGCCCCGCAGATAATACAGCCGGGCTCGCCGCACCTTCCCCCGCCTCACCACCTCCACCGACTCTATCCGGGGCGAATAGAAAGGAAAAGTGCGCTCCACCCCGATATTTTGAGTGACCCGACGCACCGTGAAGTTTGCGCCGGGGCCTTCCCCCCGCCGCTTGATTACCACTCCCTGGAAGGCCTGAATCCGCTCCCGCTCCCCCTCTCTGACCCTATAGTTGACCTTCACAGAATCCCCAGGCCCAAACTCCTGGATCTTGGGATTCGCTTTTAAGTTGATTACGGAACTAACCACCATTATGGTTCTTCTCCCATTTACACTGCAAGAAGATATTCTACCGCCCCCAACCCACCCCAATCAAGCTGATGGGCTCCCTACTGTCCCCTCATCCACCCCAGACCCTCGAGAAACCTCTCATCCTCCGTCGAAAGCTCCGCCGCATCCAGGAAGTCCGGCCGAAGCCGTAGAGTCCGCTCCAACGCCCGCTCCCTGCGCCATTGCTTTATCTCCCCGTGATTGCCGGAAAGCAATGTCTCGGGCACCTCCCAACCCTGGTATTCAGCCGGCCTAGTATACACTGGATGTTGCAGCAACCCCGACGTTATCGAATCGCGACTCACGCTTTCCGGTTTACCTACCACCCCAGGCAGCAGGCGGACCACTGCGTCTGTTAGCGCCATCGCCGCCAACTCCCCGCCCGTCAGAACGTAGTCGCCGATACTCACGTCGTCCGTAATCAGATGCTCTCGCACCCTCTCATCCACCCCCTCGTAGTGCCCGCACAGAATGATGAGATACCGCTGTTGGGCAAACTCCTCCACCATCTTCTGGTCCAACCGCTTTCCCTGCGGCGATGTCAGAATCACCCGCGTCTTCGCCATCTCCAGCTGCGTAATTCCCGCAAGAATCGACTCCACCCCCTCGAAGATTGGCTCCGGCTTCATCACCATCCCCGAATCGCCGCCGAACTGGTAGTCATCCACCGTTCGATGCCTGTCGTGGGTATAGTCTCGAATATCGTGGATTAGGATCTCCACCGCTCCCTTGTCCACCGCCCGCTTCACGATGCTGTGGTCGAATGGCCCCCGAAACATCTCTGGGAACAGCGTCAAAATGTGGACCTGCATTGCAGAAAGGTTGAGTCAGGGCCCCGTCGGATGGCTGTGATCTGCCTCTTTCAACATCTCCATGGCGTGGGGCAGTACCGGCAGAATCACCTCCAAACACTCCTCCACCGCCTTGGGACTGCCGGGGAGCGTAACTATCAGCGTGCCCTTCCTTATTCCTACCACGTAGCGGCTGATCATTGCCATGGGCGTTTTGCTCAAAGTCTCAGCCCGCATGGTCTCGGCCATGCCGGGAACTTCCCTGTCGATGACTGCCAGGCAGGCTTCCGGCGTCACGTCGGTGGGACTCAACCCGGTTCCGCCCGTGCTGACTATCAGGTCAAAACCCTCCTCGTCCGCCCACGTCCGAAACCGGTCCTCTATGACCTCCCGCTCGTCGGGAACAATCTCGTACCGTTCCTCCCTATAGGTAGGAGGCGCCAGTATCCGGCGGATGTTCATACCGCTGGTGTCTTCCCTCCTCTTGCCTTGATGGCCGCTGGTGCTGATTGTGAGAATACCCAAACTAAACATAAGCCCCTCCAGTTCCTATGGTAGCACGCCCCTCTCTTTGGTAACAATTCCCCTCCCCCGTGCGGAGTTGCCCAATCCCCGGCAATGTTCTACCAGGGGCATCTTCATAGCTGACCCACCATCTATTGTCCCCTCCGACGGACCTGGCAAACGCGCCGCCCTCCAAAAAAAGATGCAAAATTCTGGAAATAGAATAGAATTCACATAAAAATAATCTGAAAAATACTTGAAGCATTGTTCGATACGATGTTAACTTACCTACATTGCTTGGGGAAGGCGGGTGTGTAGGCCGAAGTTAAAGCCTCTTTCAGACAAGCAGCGGCGTCCTCAACTAAGGATGGCGCCACAAATTTGGGGATTTCGCAACTGGAAAGCCTTGAATGCTGGGAGAGGCCGGGCCTGCACCGCCACTCTTGGGAGTTATGCCTAAAGAGTGGGCAGTCCAAGGGCACAGATCATAGGGGCAGGAGGCCAGGTGACCTCTACTATGGTGAGAACCGCAACGCTGGCAGGGTCCTCCTTAGAAGGGTCGGGACTTCCCATGGATGACGTTTCCTTCGTCCATCAACCAGTTCTATTGAGGGAAGCCGTAGAATCTCTGGCGGTGCGACCCGGCGGTCTTTACGTGGACTGCACCGTCGGCGGAGGCGGTCACGCGGAAGCAATCTTGGAGGATTGTCTCCCCGGTGGTCGCCTGATGGGGATCGACGCAGACTCTGCGGCCCTCGACTTCGCCCAGGCCAGGCTCGGCCGGTTCGGTGACTCCCTCACTCTCGTACACGGCAGCTACGCAGATCTGGGAGATATCCTCCACCGCCACGAATTCGGTCCGGTGGACGGAATCATCTTCGACCTTGGCCTCTCCTCCCTCCAGCTGGAGTCATCAGGCCGCGGCTTCAGCTTCCGCCGGGAAGAGCCCCTGGACATGCGGTTCGATGCAACCACGCCGGGCCCCACGGCGGCAACCATCATTGACCGGAGCAGCGAGCGGGAACTCACCCACCTTCTCCGCACCTACGGAGAGGAGCGTCGTTCCCGCGCCATAGCAAGGGCATTGGTGGAGAATCGGCCCTTCGAAAGCGCCGCACACCTGGCCCGGGTCGTCGCCCGCCGAGCCGGACCCTCCCGCGGCGGCATACATCCGGCCACGCGTACCTTCCAGGCCCTTCGCATTGCTGTCAATGGCGAGTTGGACAATCTAAGGTCCGGACTCAAGCAGGCCCTAGGTGCCCTCAAGCCCGGGGGCAGGTTGGTAGTCATCAGCTACCACAGTCTGGAGGACCGCATAGTCAAGGATACCTTCAGGACGGAATCCAAGGACTGCATATGCCCGCCGGAACTCGTCCAGTGCGTATGCGACCATCAGGCACGATTAAGCACTATTCATCGGAAAGTCATTATCCCAACTGTTGAAGAGAAGGTACGGAACCCTCGTAGTAGAAGTGCGCGAATGCGGGCAGCGCAACATATCAAGGCTTGGTCAACATAGCGACAGGTTGAAAGGAAGTTTCATGGCAAAAGATATCTTTTATACCGCTTTAGACATTGGCACTAGTAAGGTCGCCACCGTGGTCGCCCAGGTGGGACCCGACGGGATCTCAAGATTGTGGGCGCAGGTTTGGTTCCTTCTCAAGGCGTGGTCAAGGGCCAGATCGTCAACGTAGCAGAGGCTCAGGAAGCCGTTCAGGCATCTCTTAACGAGGCGCAGCGCTACATGGGATACCGCATCCCGTGGACCTACGTCAGCATCGCCGGGGTTTCCACCGCCTGCTTCAACACCACCGGTTTCATCAACTCCGACTCCAATGGAGACGCCATTTCCGAAGAGAACGTTGAGCGGCTCATTCAAAACTCCTATCCCCAGATTCCGGAAGACAAGCAGCTCCTGCACGTCATGCCCGTCAACTATCTGGTCGACGGCTATCGCGGAGTCCGGAGCCCCGTGGGCTTTCACGCCAACAGGGTCGAGGTCGAATCCCATGTTGTAATGGCCAACCGGGACGCGGTCCGACAGACCCTTCACGCCGTAGAGGACTGTAACGTCCCCGTTCGGGACGCGGTCCTCTCTTCCCTGGCCTCCGCCGAGGCCACCCTAACCCAGGATGAGAAGGAGATGGGGGTCGTTTTGGCCGACATCGGTGCCGGTACTACCGACCTCGCCATCTTCAAGGACGGTAGCCTCTGGTTCGATACCTCCATACCGGTTGGTGGCAACCAGATGACACGGGACCTCTCCGTTGCTCTGGGGATACCGTACTACTTTGCAGAGGATATCAAGGAAAAGTGGGGACACGCCTCCCCGGATCTTGAAGAAGCCGGCGAGGAAGTGGCGCTGCCCAGCTACCAGGGGCAGTCCCGCAGGGTGATTCGCAGGTCCACCTTGTGCAAGCCTCTGATAGATCGCTTACAGGAGACCCTCGGACTCGTCATGCTCAGGGCCCAGCAGGCAGGCTTGCGCCGTCTCCCGCCCGGAGGTGTCGTCCTGACAGGTGGGACCTCAAGGATTCCCGGCTTCCAGGAAATGGCCAGCGAGACCCTCGCTTGCCCCGTCCGCGTCGCCGCCCCCACCGGAATCCGCGGCTTCAGTCCGGAGCACAACCAGCACGCCTTCTCCACCGTGATAGGGCTGCTTCTCTGGGGCATCAATCCCCAGAATCGTATGGGCACATTTAACAAGAGCCGGTCTCAACCCGAACGCTCCCGTGGGTCCAACGCCTTCTTCCAGCGCATCAAGAAGGCCGTCAAAGTCAAATAGCCACAATAAAAGGGGAAACCCCCACAAAAAAATTAGAGGAGGAGTCATGGATCAGAATACGGACTTTCAGGTGGAGGGCCAAAACCCGGTCTTTTCACTACCCGAGGGTAAGCCCTACGGCAACCCCGTCATTCGCATAGTAGGAGTTGGCGGCGGGGGCGGCAACGCCGTAAACCGAATGTTTAGCGACCGGGTCGTTGGCGTAGAATACTTCGCCATCAACACCGACGCCCAGCATCTAGCCATGCTGGATGTGCCCAACAAATTGGCCATCGGCCAGTCCCTTACCCGCGGCCTCGGCGCCGGCGGAAACCCTGACATTGGCCGGCAGGCAGCCGAAGAGAGCCGCGAGGAGCTTGAGCGGGTCTGCCAGGGGGCGGACATGGTCTTCCTGGCCTGCGGCATGGGCGGAGGAACGGGCACCGGGGCCGTCCCCGTTGTGGCCCAGATTGCGAAGGAATCGGGCGCTCTCACCGTGGCCGTAGTCTCCCGACCCTTCTCCTTTGAGGTGCGGACCCGCCGCAAGAACGCCGACGAAGGCCTTCTCAGGCTGCAGGACCACGTGGACACGGTGATCACCATACCCAATGACAGGCTTCTTGACATGGAGCGGCAGCGGGAGAATCAGGCCGTTTCCTGGGACGACGCCCTCCGCCTGGCGGACTCCGTCCTCCAGCACGGCATCCAGGCCATCGCCGAAGTGGTCATGGTGACGGGGGAGATCAACGTGGACTTTGCCGACGTCCGGTCCATCATGATCAACGCGGGACCCGCATGGCTGGCCATAGGCTCGGGCAGCGGAGAGAACCGGGCCCTGGATGCGGCGCGCATGGCCACCCGGAGCCCGCTTTTGGATATCGCCATAGAGGGGGCGAAGAGGATCCTGTTCGTGATGACGGGTGGGCCTTCCCTCTCCCTGCGGGAGATACAGCAGGCCTCCAGTGTCATCGAAGACCTGGCGGACCCCGAAGCCAACGTGATCTTCGGAACGGTGAAGGATCCGAAGCTAACGGACGAAGTGAAGATAACCCTGGTGGCCGCATCCTTCCCCATGCCGGAGGAGAACATGGTCCAGCGGCAGGAGGAACTTCGGAACCTTCTCCGCCAGAGCGTGAGCCAGACCGGCGACGACCTGGACGTTCCCAGCTTCCTGCGCAAGGAGCAGAGCCCTCGCTCCCGTGGGATGTTTGGCTAGGCAGCGTTCCTTGGTCCGTGATTCCTGAGGAATGTTCCCAGGGTTTAAGGACTACTTGCTGATCGTATAGGAGGACCAGACACCCGGGAATCTGTGGAGGCCCCGACGCGCGCGTCGGGGCCTCTTGATTTTTCCTGAATCGCCACAAATTTCGCAGTTCCAAGGGTTCTTCCCGTCCCGGTTCCCAGCTCTTTTCTGTAAAGCTGGAGGTTCGTACAACGGACTTTTGGCGTTGACGGCACCGTGCTTCTACTATATATTGTGGGTTCTTGCCGCCATTATACTCCATATAGACAAGGATTCTGCGCCATGCAGCGTTTCATCCGCAGCGCGCTTGGAGTGGATTCGCTACCAGTGGAGGGAAGTGCGGCTCTAGATCCTCGCGGGAGCGTACTGCTGGGCTCGCACAGTGCAATGTCCATACTGCAACGGCGCAGACTCCGAAGTCAGAGATTCCCGTTCGGCGGAGGACGGCATCCGCAGGCGGAGGGAGTGCGCCTCCTGCGGTCGTTGCTTCACCACCCGCGAACGCATGACGCCCGTCCAGTTTCGTGTGATCAAGCGGGACGGGCGGAAACAGGAATTCGACAGGGGCAAACTCCTCTCCAGCATCCTCAATGCCTTTGGCAAGCGTCCTATCTCTCCCCGTACAATCGACCGGGTTATGCAGAACGTGGAGAGGCGACTTCACTCCCTTCGGCGCCCGGAAGTGCCCACCGTAGCCATCGGAGCGATGGTGATGGAGCATCTCCTGAGGCTGGACTGGATCGCATATATCCGCTGGACAAGCGTGTACAGGAACTTCCAAGACTTGGAGAAATTCGCACAGGTGATGGAAGACCTCAGAAAGCGTGAGATTCAACCCCAGGACTCGGTCCAACTCGCCCTCATTGACAAGACGCCTGCCGAGGCCGATCGAGCTGAGGCGGGGCCCGAAGAAAGTCCGGTGGAGGACGGCGACTCGGTGATTTCACCACCCGAGAGCATGCCCTACGGCAACCCCGTCATTCGCATAGTAGGAATTGGTGGGGGAGGCAGCAACGCCGTAAACCGAATGTTTGGCGACCGGGTCGCTGACGTAGAGTACTTCATCATCAACACCGACGCCCAGCATCTAGCCATGCTGGATGTGCCCAACAAATTGGTCATCGGCCAGCACCTTACCCGCGGCCTCGGCGCCGGGGGAAACCCTGACATTGGCCGGCAGGCAGCCGAAGAGAGCCGCGAGGAGCTTGAGCGGGTCTGCCAGGGGGCGGACATGGTGTTCCTGGCCTGCGGCATGGGGGGCGGCACGGGCACCGGGGCCATCCCCGTTGTGGCCCAGATAGCCAAGAAGTCCGGCGCTCTCACCGTGGCCGTAGTCTCCCGTCCCTTCTCCTTTGAGATGCGGACCCGCCGCAAGAACGCCGACCAAGGACTCATGAGGCTGCGGGACCACGTGGACACCGTCATCACCATACCCAATGACAGGCTTCTTGAAATGGAGCGGGGGCGGGAGATACAGGCCTTTTCCTGGGACGACGCCCTCCGCCTGGCGGACTCCGTCCTCCAGCGCGGCATCCAGGCCATCGCAGAAGTGGTCATGGTGACGGGGGAGATCAACGTGGACTTTGCCGACGTCCGGTCCATCATGATCAACGCAGGACCCGCATGGCTGGCCATAGGCTCAGGCAGCGGAGAGAACCGGGCCCTGGATGCGGCGCGCATGGCCACCCGGAGTCCGCTTTTGGATATCGCCATTGAGGGGGCGAAGAGGATCCTGTTCGTGATGACGGGCGGGCCTTCCCTCTCCCTGCGGGAGATAAGACAGGCCTCCAGTGTCATCGAAGACCTGGCGGACCCCGAAGCCAACGTGATCTTCGGAACGGTGAAGGATCCGAAGCTAACGGACGAAGTGAAGATAACCCTGGTGGCCACATCCTTCCCCATGCCGGAGGAGAACACGGTCCAGCGGCAGGAGGAACCTCGGAGCCTTCTCCGCCAGAGCGTGAGCCAGACCGGCGCCGACCAAGACGTCGCCAGGGTCTAAGGACCACTGCTGACTATAGAGGAGGCCCCGACAAACGCGTTGGGGCCTCCTGATTTTTCCTGAATTGCCACAAATTCCGCAATTCCAACGTTTCTTACCGTTCCGATCCCCACTTCTTTGGGGAAAGCCGGGGCAAATGGGCACCTGACCCATCGTCGATTTCTGCTCTAGTTTCCATAATCTAGCATGAATATCGAATTTCCAGTGGGACAGGATAGGAGAATGCGTCCAAAATCCCTGTTAGGTGTTCCTCCGACCTCCCGAAATTCCTGGAAGTTGGCACAACGGACTCTTGGCGTTGACGGCACGGCCTGGCTACTATATATTGTGTATCCCTGCCGCCAATATACTCCATATAGATATGGTATCTGCACCGTGCGACGTATCACCCGTTGTGGGCCTGGAGCGGATTCGCTGCCGCTGGAGGGAAGGGCGGCTCGGAATACACTTGGGAGTGTACTGAAGGACGCGCACAGTGCGATGTCCATACTGCAATGGCCCAGACTCCAAAGTCAGAGATTCCCGCTCGGCGGAAGACAGCATTCGGCGGCGGCGGGAATGTGCCTCCTGCGGCCATCGCTTCACCACCTACGAACGGATCGAGACAGTGCAGTTTCATGTGATAAAGCGGGACGGGCAAAAGGAGGAATTCGACAGGGGCAAACTCCTCTCCAGCATCCTCATCGCCTGCGCCAAGCGTCCTATCTCCTCCCGTGCTATCAACCGCATTGTGCAGGACGTGGAGAGGCAGCTTCACTCCCTAGGGAGCCCGGAAGTGCCCACCGTTGCCATCGGAGAGGTGGTGATGGAGCATCTCCGGAGGCTGGACTCCATCGCCTACGTCCGCTGGACAAGCGTGTACAGGGACTTCCAAGACTTGGAGAGTTTCGAGCAGGTAATGGAAGAGCTCAAAGATCGTGAGGGCCAACCCCAGGACTCGATCCAGCTCACCCTCATGGACAAGGCGCGCGCCAAGGCCAGGGGAGCCAGAGGAGAGCCCCGCCGTCCCAAGGGCACAAACAACGGGAAAACCTAGCAATTTTTTACAGGTGTAGTCACTTGAAAAGAGGAAGCAACAGACAGGCATCCGCCATCGACGCAATCATCCCCCTGGTAGTTCCCGAACAGGGCATCACGCGAAGCCAGCTGGCCAAGGTGCTAAACGTGAGCTATTCCCAAGCCACCCGGTCCCTGGAGCTTATGCGGCGTCATCGCGTCCTAAGCCGCCGCATTCGCAAGTCCCAGTATGTTTATCGGTTAACCGGAGGGCGGGACCAATTGGCCAACGGCATAACCAGCACCATCCACGTAAACTAGCTCGTTGGTATCCAGGGATCCGTTCCTAAGCATTATTCCTAGAACTATTACTATTATTTAAGTTTGGAAAGGAAGTTATGACCACCCTACAGCTAACGAAGAACGCAAAGATCGTCCTCAAAACTCGCTACCTGTTGGGAGACGAAACGCCGGAAGACCTGTTTTCGCGCGTGGCCCGCGCCATCGCAGAACCGGAAGACCCCAGCCCCGACACCCTCCGCGGCCGAGACTACTGGGCCCAGGAGTTCTACGACCTGATGGCCTCCTGCCGGTTCATGCCAAACTCCCCTACTCTATTCAACGCCGGTACGGGCCAGGGCACCCTCTCCGCCTGCTTCGTGATCCCCGTGGAAGACACCATGGAGAGCATCATGAAGGCCGCTTCCACCTCCGCCATGATCCAGAAGTTCGGTGGCGGCATCGGCTACGCCTTCTCCAAGCTCCGCTCGCGGGGCAGCCCCATATCCACCACCCACGGAAAGGCCTGCGGATCCGTAGCCGTCCTCAAGATGCTCAGCGCCCTCAGCGACATGATCACCCAGGGCGGCAAGCGCCACGGCGCCAACATGGGCATTCTCCACGTCAGTCATCCCGAAATCTTCGACTTCATCCACATGAAGGACACCAACCAGGACGCCCAGAACTTCAACGTCTCCGTGGCCATATCCGACGGCTTCATGGAGGCCGTCGACCGGGACATGGACTGGGACCTCATCGACCCAGGCAGCCGCGAAGTGGTCCGCACGGTTCCCGCCCGCCAGATCTGGGACGAGATAATCGACTCCGCGTGGAAGACCGGCGACCCCGGCCTCTACTTCATCGACGAGGCCAACCGTAACAACCCCACGCCCCATCTGGGCTCCCTGGACAGCACCAACCCCTGCGGCGAAGTCCCGCTCTTGGGCTTTGAGGCCTGCAATCTGGGCTCCCTCAACCTGGCCAGGTTCGTCAACGACGGCGCCTTCGACTACGCGGGACTTGCCGAGACCACCCGCACCGCCACCCGCTTCTTGGACAACGTGGTCACCGTAAACCACTTCCCCATCCAGGAAGTGAAGGACGCCGTCGAGAAGACCCGCAAGATTGGCCTGGGCGTTATGGGTTGGCACGACGCCCTTATCAAGATGGGGATTCCCTATGAGTCCCCCGAAGCCCTGGAGGTCGCAGACCAGGTCATGGGGACCATCAACCGGGTGGCCAGGGAGACCTCCGTTGAACTCGCCAGGGAGCGGGGCCCATATCCCGCCTGTAGGGAAGAGGTGCCCATCCGCAACTCCACCCGTACCTGCATCGCCCCCACTGGCACCATCAGCGTCATCGCCGGCGCCTCCAGCGGCATCGAGCCCATCTTCGCCGTCGCCTTCGTCAAGAACGTCCTCGACGGCAAGCAGCTCCGCGAGGTCAACCCCTACTTCGTCGAGATGGCCAAGGCCGGCGGCTACTACAGCGAGGAGCTCATGGACGAGGTCGCCCGCACGGGCTCCGTCCAGAACGCCGACGCCGTGCCGTCCCACGTGAAGGACCTCTTCAAGACCTCATTGGAGATCGACTACAAGGCCCACGTAAACATGCAGGCCATCTACCAGAAGCACACCAATTTGGCCGTTAGCAAGACCATCAACATGGCCAACGACGCCAGCAAGGAGGACGTGGAGCAGGCCTACCGGATGGCATCCGGATCCAACTGCATCGGTATCACCATATACCGGGACGGCTCCAAGCCCACCCAGGTGCTGGAGGTGCAATCGGACAAGAGCGAACAGTCCGACGAGGCGCCCGCAGTCGCCAAGCTCATGGTGCGGCCTCGGCCTACCCAGATGCAGGGAGTCACGGAGCGCGTGCGAACGGGCCACGGCAACATGTTCGTGACCATCAACTTCGACGAAGAGGGCAGGCCCTTCGAGGTCTTCTCCACCCTGGGCAAGGCGGGGGGTTACGAGTCGGCCGCCATGGAGGCCATCTCCCGCCTCATCTCTCTTGCCCTCCGCTCCGGCGTCGACTCCACGGACATCGTGGACCAGCTAAAGGGAATCACCAGCACCCCTGCCTGGGACCAGGGCATCCTGGTGGGCTCCCCCGCCGACGCCGTGGCGCTGGCGCTGGAGCGTCACATCCCCGGCTCCGTCCGCGGACAGGGCCGTCCTTCCTACGCCAAGCAGCTGCAGCTGGAAACCGCCGAAATCTCCCAACCCACGACAACCAACGGCAACGGCGCCCACTACCAGTTCACCGGCATGCGGTGCCCGGAGTGCAACGGAGTGACCATCTTCCAGGAGGGCTGCCAGGCCTGTTTATCCTGCGGCTGGAACCGGTGCGAATAGCGCCGCCCTGAAGGAACAATGGTCGAACGGGATAGGCCCGTCATTGCCATTACCATGGGAGACCCCTGCGGCATTGGCCCGGAGGTCATCGTCAAGGCGCTGGCGGAACCCACCTCACGTGCCCTCTGTCGCCCCGTAGTCCTGGGCAGCCTCCCCGCCCTGGAGGCTGCCCTCGCCCTTACCCGCGCACCCCTCACTCCCCGGCCCATCGAAACACCGGCTGATGCTGAGGACGACCCCGCTCTGGTAAACATCATAGACCCCCAAAACCTGGATCCCAGCCAGATCACCGTGGGCCAGATCTCTCCTCCCTGCGGTCGCGCCGCCATGGAGTGGGTCACCGCCGCTGCTCATCTGGCCCTGGATGGAAGCGTCAAGGCCCTCGCCACTGCCCCCGTCAACAAGGAGGCTGCCAGCCTCGCCGGTTACAGGGCCATCGGCCACATGGAGCTCCTACAGGAGATCACGGGGGTGAGCCGGGTCGCCACCATGCTGATATCCGGCGGCCTGCGGGTCGTCCATCTAACCACCCACCGCTCACTCCGTGTGGCCTGCGACTATGTCACCCGCGAAAGAGTCCTTGGAATGCTGGAACTCACCCATGAGAGCTTCTGCAATTGGGGATTCGCCGCACCCCGAATTGCCGCAGCGGCGCTGAATCCCCACGGGAGCGACGGCGGCCTGCTGGGCGACGAGGAGGCGGTCGCCATTGCGCCTGCGGTCAGGGACGCCCGGGAGCAGGGCATCCAGGCCCAGGGCCCCGTTCCCGCCGACATAGTCTTCCACCAGGCCATCCAGGGGAACTACGACGTCGTCCTCGCCATGTACCACGATCAGGGACATATCCCCATAAAGGTCCACGGCTTCGAACAGAGTGTCAGCGTCAACCTCGGACTGCCCTTCGTCCGCGCCTCCGTGGACCACGGCACGGCCTTCGATATCGCCGGAAAGGGCATAGCGGACCACACCAGCATGGTGGAGACCATCCGCCTGGCATCCCTCCTCAGCACCGGTAAAGGCCTCACGCCGGGGTAGAGTCTCAGTTTGAACTGATAAAGGAAGGAGAAGGTCCGACGGCTTTCTTCTGTAGAGAGTGGAGAGACTACAAGGGTATTGCTGGCCATCTTGATCTGGGCGGAACTGAAGTGGAGGCCCAAATGGCCGTTCGGCATAGTTTTGTCTGAGATTATAGGAGCCTTGCGCCAGTGGACGGGGGAACGATCATTCATGGGGCACTGCCCGGACCACCTATATATAGGAAGGGTGCCTGAGACCAAATTGGGACAATACGCGCCCCCGAATAATCTCGTTGGGTGCGTCCCCGCAGTGCTATAATAGGCCGCAGTTTTCAATTGAGCGGTGCCATGAACCTTTCTTTCATCGGTGGCGGCGCCATGGCTGAGGCCATGATCCGCGGCGTCCTCGCCCAATCTCTGGCCAAGCCGGAGAACATCCACGTGGGTGAGATCTCAGAGGATAGATGTCGTTACCTCACCAACGCGTACCGCATTTTCGCTTCCCCCCGCAACGAGGTTGCCGCATCAAAGGGCGAACTCGTGGTCTTGGCCGTTAAACCCCAGAACTTCCAGGAAGTGGCATCCGAGCTAAGGACGCTACTATCTCCCAACCAGACTGTCCTCTCCATCATCGCCGGCCTTTCCATGTCCACCCTCGCCAGGGAACTGGACCACCAGGCGGCCATACGGGTCATGCCCAACACCCCAGCCCAGATCGGCGAGGGGATGACCCTCTGGCTCCCTAGTCCGTCCGTCACAGAAGAAGCCGCCTCCCAGGCCAATGGGATTCTCGCCACCCTGGGAGACCAGATACGGGTGGACCGGGAGTCCTATATCGACATGGCCACCGCCCTGAGCGCCAGCGGCCCCGCCTACGTCTTCCTATTTATAGAGTCCCTCATAGACGCCGGCGTTCACCTGGGAATGACCCGCCCCATGGCGAGCCGCCTGGCCCTCCAGACCGTGTTGGGGAGCGCTCGTCTGGTCCAGGAAACGGGTACTCACCCGGCAGCGCTCA
>DAOUKX010000023.1:0-13132 GCA_034420855.1 Dehalococcoidia bacterium | reverse complement strand
GGCAAGATGGCCCCCATAGCCCACGCCGAGGCACGATTAATGGCCCAACCTCTCCGCAAACCCCTGCATTTAACTCAACATCAACTCAACGGCGGGTTGTTCAGAGGTTCCCTTGGTGCGCAGGGACACGGAACTCCACCTGCACCCCCGGGACTGGAACCACCACGGTCACGCCTCCGACCACCGCAACAACGGCGTGACCCTTCACCGCGTCCTCGCTCCTCTCTAGGCCCAGCAGCCCCTGCCCAGCGGCGGCTCGTCCCCAGCCGTGGAACTCAACCCTCGGCTGAACCCGACTCCAGGGATCGCTGCCTCAGGCCTCGTTTCCCGCCGGCAGTTGTGGTACATGCTGAAGCCCCACGGCTTTCCAAGCCGTCCAGCAAGTCGGGAGCCCTGGTTCTCCTGCAAAGGGAAGAAAAGGCGAGCTTCATTTAAAGGGAGTCCCCCTAAGCGTCCCTCATGGAAGGGTTGGGCACCGAATAGGCCCTGTACCAGGCCCTCATGGAGTTCCTCGGCTACAGCGAAGATTTCTCCGGGCTCCTAGAACTGGCCCTGCGCATTCCCTACCAAGTCCTCTTAAAAGCCGCCAACGGCGTTCAAATATCCGAACGCCCTCCGCATCCGGTAGATCCTTCTGGAAACAGCAGCCTCGAAAGCGGCCCGGATTGTCTCCTTCTTCGACGATTCCCCACGGGCCGCCGGCAATGGCGCCTCTTCAGAATCCGTCCGGCAAACCACCTCCGACGTCGCAAAGCCGGCGCCACCGTCCTCCTCTACCGGACGGCAAGCCCAGGCTTGTTGGCGCCCCCAACCCAGTGGGCGAACGGCGATTCCTTCAAGACCCTCCTCCAACACCTCGCCGTGGCCGACCCCTCAGGAGACCTCGTCCTCATTGGCTGCTCCCGCGCCCTGGACATAACTATCAACGTTTATTGGCCTTTACACACGCCTATTCTC
Source organism: Dehalococcoidia bacterium (assembly GCA_034420855.1). Lineage (GTDB taxonomy): Bacteria > Chloroflexota > Dehalococcoidia > Lucifugimonadales > JAPULR01. The sequence goes on along the minus strand of DAOUKX010000023.1, from coordinate 12,175 downwards.
GCCTCCAGCAGGATCCAGTCCTCGCAGGCAAAGCGCTGCATCCATTCAGTGCGGAGCCCAAGCTCCAGTCCAACCGCATAACCCGAGAAATGTCCTCTTTCCCAAGACCTGGCATCTCCTGGGAAACACCTCCCGACACCAGCAAGGACTCATCCATTTCCACCGCCTCATACAGGGGGAGGGCAGATCCCCTTGTGATATTATAGGCCCCATGGACGAGAATTCCGGCAGCATGGCCCAAGACGGCCAGTCCTGGCTCACAGGCATCAGGGGAGTGCATCTACTCGACGACGAGCGCGTTGTGGGCCTCCTCGACGGCTCCTCGGGCCTAGTGGAAGTCCCCACTCGCCACGGTCCCCTCCTGGCCCTCACCGATAAGCGGGTCATATCCCTCATCGAAGCGGAAGACCGACGGGAGACCCACGTGGCCTCAATCGAGAAGGTCCAGGGCGTCTCCATTCGCGCCCATCAGAGGCCCCAAAAGCCCCTCGTTCAGGGCACGGTCCTGATCCTCGCCGGAATCCTGGTCTACCTGCTGGTGGGCACCTTCAGCACCAGCATTCCTGTCAACGCCGGCATCACCATAGGCGCTCTCCTCGGCGGCGCTGTCGCCTTGCTGGGACTCCTCTACATCGCCAGATATCTGCTCTGGGAAAAGGGAGGTGAGCTGATCTTCCAAACGGGCGGACTGGAGCTTACCTTCCTCTACAACTCGCCAGAAGCGGCCCTTGCTGTTCAACAGCTCCTGCTCCGGTTATTCCAGCTTCAGACAGGTCAGGAAGCGGGCCCCCTCTACCCCCACACCGCCGCCGGATGGCCGCCCCTGTTGAGAATGAAGCCGAAACCCGCCCCTTCTATCCCGCAGAAGACGCCCAACCCTCCGACGGTGCGGCCTATGCCCCCAACGAAACAGGCGCCGGCCACCAAAAGGCGTCTCCGGCGGTGGGACTACGCCCGCCTCGCCTCCCGTCCCTCCCTGCACAAGACATACCGCCACCGTGCCCGATCATCCCGTCTGCGACGGCTCGCAGTTCTCCGATACCGACACGACGCCCCATCCCGCAGCCGAAGACTAAAGACCCGGTGGCTGGCGCGGCTGCGCCTCTGGCCGCAGAAGGCCAATGGACGCAACGGCTACAGACGGAACGACGTGTGATCAACTCGCAGACGTCTGGCAAAACAGACTGATGGATAGACCTGATTGCCCCGGTAAAGCACCGCCAGCGTCAGAGTCTCTTCAAGGGCAAAATCAACCAAGTCCAAGTGACGGATTAACCTCCATGGAAAAATACCTTTCCGTTCCCCGACTTAGCTGGTAGTAGGCACAGGCCGCCACCATAGCCCCGTTGTCCGTGCACAGAATGGGTGCCGGAATCATCACTGGAAGTTCCGCCCTCGCGCGTATTCTCTCCCTCAACAGCGCGTTGGCCGTAACTCCGCCCCCAAGAATCACCCCCCTAGCCCCGTAGTCTGATGCCGCCTTCAGAGTCTTCGTAGTCAGCACTTCCACCACCGAGTCCTGAAAGGACGCCGCCAGTTCCCTCACCAGATCCTCCGCCTCATCCCCTTCAAGCTCCCCCGGAGGATAGATCCCCGCGGCCTGGGCCCTGTGCAGGAGCGCCGTTTTTAGCCCGCTGAAGCTGAAATCATGGGTCCCCCTGATCCACGCCCTTGGAAGACGTTCCGCACCTGACGCACCCTCCGAAATCCGCTGGATCTCAGGCCCGCCCGGAAATCCCAGCCCAAGTACCCGTGCCGCCTTGTCGAAGGCCTCCCCCGCCGCGTCGTCCCTGGTACGGCCCAGCAGCCGGTAATCGCCGTGACCGGACATCAGCACCAGGTCCGTATGTCCGCCGGAGGCTATCAGGCACAACAGGGGAAACCCAAACTCTCTGTCGGGCGGCTCTTCCTCCAGCCAGGCGGCGTACACATGCCCTTCCAGGTGGTTTACCCCAACCAGCGGCAACTCCAGCGTCAACGCTAGCGCCTTGGCGGCGTTCACCCCAACTACCAGCGCCCCCGCCAGCCCCGGACCGCGGGTCACCGACACCGCGTCCACCTCCTCCCAGTCCACCCCGGCATCTTCCAGCGCCTGGTCCACGATGGCTCCGATGGTCAACACGTGTTGACGGGAAGCAAGCTCCGGGACCACGCCCCCGTAGGGCCTGTGTATGGCTACCTGCGATGATATGACGTTCGACAGCAGCCTCCGGCCGTCTTCCACCACCGCCACCGCCGTCTCGTCGCAGGATGTTTCTATTCCCAGAATCTTCACCCCGCCAGTATATCCCTTCCCCTTTCATGGGGGAAGGTTGGATTGACATACACGCGTTCGACCTTACCTTTCTTCCGCATCCGTACACGGAAGGACTCCCCAAACTCCAACAAGTCGGATGACGCGCAGAATGAAACCCTGCGGACCACCATTTTCCAGACCATGCATTGATAAATTGGTGTATTCGCCCTCATATCATCTTACGGAGAAGTGGTTGTCCTCATTGTCGTCTTTAGTGAACAGCAGGATATAATTGAGACGTCATGCGCCGCGTTCCGGGAGTCTGCGTACGCCATTGGAATGTCGGCGGGTGAGGCGTTCGCATTTAACGGAAGTAGGAAAGGAAGTTATGGTGCTAGCCATGGCACAAAAAATATGGTTCGACGGAAAAGAATAAGAACGCGATAACAAACTCCGCGCCAAAGGCAAGGCTGAGACCAACGAAGCTCGGACCGCCTGGCATTCACGACGCGAAGCCGCCGAACCGCAAACTCTAACCCCCGCCTCATTCCCTATTCCTACGAAGGGATTCCTTTGCCCGACCGTCATTCCAGCAGAAGCCGGAATCCAGTTCTCCCTCCCCGCTCCTTTACAGCCCAATTTCACCTCTGCTATCATCACGGGGTAGTGGAACGTACGGTTGAACCCTCCAATTCGGCGTGAATCAGATGCTTGAGGGCAGCGACTACCTAAAACTTGGCCTCCTGGTCCTATTCCTTGCCATTTCGGCCTTCTTCTCCGGCTCGGAAACCGCCTTCCTTGCCCTCCAGCGAGTCCGCCTCATGCACCTGGTCCGCTCCGGAGTCCCCAGGGCAAGGCGCGTCTTCAGGCTGGCGGAGAACCCGGAGCGCTTCCTGTCCACCGTCCTCCTCGGCAACAACTTGGTCAACACCGCCGCTGCCGCAATCGGCACCGCCATCGTCATCTCCCTCCTTGGCAACGTAGGCTCCTCTATCATAATCGCCACCGGCGGCGTCACCCTGCTTCTCCTCATCTTCGGCGAAATCTTCCCCAAGACCTTCGCCGCCCGCCATGCCGAGCGTTTCGCCCTCGCCGTCGTGCGCCCCCTGCAAATCATTGAATGGATCCTTTTCCCCCTGGTCCAGGCATTACGACTGCTCACATCCCCCTTCAACCGCCTGACAGGAGGCTCCAGAAGGCGCTCTCTCGTCACGGAGCAGGAGATCCGCAGCCTCATATCAATCGGGAAAGAAGCCGGCGCCGTCGAGAGTTCCGAAGCCGAAATGCTCGAAAAAATCTTCCATTTCGGCGACAATCCCGTATCAGAAATCATGACTCCCAGGCCGGAAATCGTCGCCATCGAGCAGCATACCACCCTCCGCGAGTTCCTCGGCATATACGCCAAGCACTACCACACCCGCTTCCCTGTATTCGTAGACTCCATCGACAACATTGTCGGCATACTTTCCGTCAAAGACGTCCTCAAGGCCCAGGGGGAAGAAAATTTGCAGATAGAGGACGACGTTACAAACCTGCTCAGGCCCGCCCATTTCGTCCCCGAAACCAAGACCGTGGGAAGCCTCTTCTCGGAACTCCAGGCCCGGGGCCAGTCCATGGCAATGATAGTGGATGAATTCGGTGGCATCGCCGGCCTTGCCACCCTAAAGCAGCTACTCTCCGTCATCGTAGGGCCCGTTGGCGAGGAGGGACAGCCCCTGGAGACCCCCTACGCTTCCGTGGACGAAAACACCTTCATCCTAGACGCCGGCATGGCCATCAGCCAGCTAAACAGCCAGCTTGGCCTGGAACTCCCCCTCGGCGAATACCAGACCCTGGCCGGCTTCCTGCTGGAGCGGCTGGGCCACGTGCCGGAAGTGGGCGAGCATATGAATTTCAACTCCCTCCGGTTCACCGTACAGCGCATGGAAGGCGTAAAAATTGAAGAGGTGGAAGTGCTCCGTCTCGCCCCCGTGCAAGAACGGGATCTCATGTGAGGCTCATCCTCGCGCGCCATGGAGAGACCGCGTGGAACCGGGAAGGCCGCAACCAGGGCCGATGCCCCGCGCCCCTCAATGACGAGGGGATCCGCCAGGCCCGGAACCTCGCCTACGCCCTCCAGGTCTTCCCCATCCGCGCCCTTTACTGCAGTCCCCTCCCCCGCGCCATGCAGACCGCAGAGACTGTCAGCGGGACCCTCTCCCTGCCGGTAACCCCCTTAGACAGTCTTATGGAGATGGATCTGGGCAGCCTGGACGGTCTGACCAACCCGGAAATGCAACGTCGTTTCCCCAAACTCCTGGACCAGTGGCGGAACGACCCGTCTTCCGTGCACATACCCGGCGGCGAGTCCCTCCGAGACACCCAGCAGAGAGCCTGGGGCGCCCTGGAAGAAATACGCCAACAGATCTCCGAAGGACACGCCATCGCCGTCACTCACAACTTCGTCATCGGCGTAATCGTCCTCCGAGTTCTGGGCCTGCCCCTCTCCGACTTCCAACGCATCCGCATCGAGTTGGGCTCCCTTACTGTCCTGGAGCACAGCCGCGGTCGCTGGCGACTAGTCTCCCTCAACGAGACCCTCCATCAGCGCGGTGAATAGACGCTCCATGAAAGCGCGTTGCAAACTAGAACTCCACTTGGAAAGGGCCATACACCGCGCCGCCTTCCATTGCGACGCTACCCTAGTCGTCGCCTGCTCCGGCGGCCCCGACTCCACCGCCCTCCTCCACGCCCTCCATGCCCTCCGTTCCTCCCTCGACCTCAAGCTCCATGTCGCACATCTGAATCACGACTTCCGCGGTCAAGAGGCCGAGGACGACGCTGCATTCGTAGGTAACGTCGCGGAGAAATTGGGCCTGGATTCCACCGTCGACGAAGCAGACCCCATCGCCTACCAGCGCGAAAGAGGCATCTCCTCCTTTGAAGAGGCGGCCCGGGAGGTCCGTTATCGCTTCCTTACCAACCTGGCGCTCTCCATAGATGCTGACGCCATAGCCCTCGGCCATACCGCCGACGACCAGGCCGAGACCATCCTCATGCACATCATCCGGGGGACAGGCCTCCCCGGCCTGCGCGGAATGCAGGAACTCACCCCCTGGAGCGATATCCCGAGAGGCCGCACCTCCACCCTGTTCCGCCCTCTCCTGAAAGCAACGCGCGAAGAGACCCGCGCCTACTGCCTGGATCTGAACATACCCTTCCGGGAAGACTCAACCAATCGATGCCTCCGCTTCACCAGAAACCGCATCCGCCTCCAGCTTCTTCCCGTCCTCAGAGAATACAACCCTCAAGTAAGCCAGGCCCTCGTCAGAATCGGCCGCGCCGCCGCCGCAAGCAGCGAATTCCTCGACGAACAACTGGACGCCCACTGGCCCGAAATCACCCTCATAAACAGGGAGAGCGTAACTCTGAAAACATCATACCTAAGAAAACTCCACCCCACCCTCCGCGCCATGGCCCTCCGTCGAGCCTTCGCCCAGGCAAGCGGCAGCATTCGCCGACTCTCGGAGTCCCACGTGAGGTCCATGCTGGCCCTCGCCCAGGCTCCCGCCGGCAAAACAGTCCATCTGCCCGGCGGCCTCGCCATGCAATCGACCAATGACTGGCTCAACATCGGCCCCCTTGAAAATTCAGCAACCCCGGTCGAAACCCCGGACTACGAGTACAAACTGAGAGTCCCCGGGACCACTAGTATCCCGGGATGGATCATTACCGCCGAAACTGTCCTCTCCACCATCGACCCCAGGACCCTCGCCCCCACTGCTGCCCTTTTCGACGCCGGGGAAATGGGCAACAGCCTCGTCGTCAGGAATAGAAGACCAGGCGACTACTTTCAACCCCTGGGTATGTCGGGACGCAAAAAGCTCAAGGACCTGTTCATAGACCTGAAAATTCCCCGCGAACTCCGTACTTCAACGCCCTTGCTGGCCTCGGAGAAAGGCATTCTCTGGGTATATCCCTACCGCACATCGGAGTTAACCAGGGTTGATGAGAACAGCCGCCGGAGGCTCCTAGTCCGGTGGGAGTCCGCTACCTAACTCGGCCCCTGCCCCGGCACGGCATCCTCCCTCAATGGAGGAATCCCCCCCAAACGGAGCCGCAGCAGACCCTTCACGTCCTCCCACACAGTCTTGACCACGTTCACCCGGCTGTTCGCGTCCTCTACCCATTCCACAGGCACCTCGCGGATTCGATAGTTCCACTTGGATGCGATAATCAGCAGCTCAGTATCGAAGAACCAGTGATTGTCCTTCACCATGGGCACCAAGGACCGAGCGGCCCGCCGGCTCAGCACCTTGTAGCCGCACTGCGCGTCCCGGAAGGGAGCGAAGAACATCGCCCGTATCATCAGGTTGTATCCCCTAGAAAGCACCTCTCGCCGTAGGGAGCGCTGGACCCGCGCCCCCTTCACGTGGCGGCTGCCGATGGCCACGTCGTACCCTCTCTCGACGGCCCGCACCAGCCTGGGAAAATGGGCAAGGCTAGTGGAGATGTCCACGTCCATGTAGCTCACAATGTCCGCCATGCTCTCCATCCACGCCGCCCTCAGCGCCCTGCCTCTGCCGCGCTGGGGGATGTACATGTAGCCGATACCAGGATAACGCTGGACCAGCATCTCGCTCACGGAACGAGTCCTGTCCGTGGACCCGTTGTCGGCAATGACAATTCGCCATGGGTTGTCTAGCATCTCCTGCTGCAGGAAATTCTGCAGAATCACAATTCCCCGTGGAAGACGCTCTTCCTCGTTCAGTACGGGGATTACTATATCTACGGAGGCTGCCATGTCCTTGTACTACTATACTATACTATATAAGGAATTCGGTTCTTTGAATCGTTCTTGAATCACTTTCGCCCTTCATGGGCGATTTACGGCGGTTTTATTCACGGAAATGCCTCCACCTCCGTCCTGTCCGACGTACCGCTCTATCCGCTCAACGCTGTACCTCTTTGAACCCATCAGCAGACTCTCCACCGCTACTCGCGCCGTGTCCAGGCTGGTGTAGCAGGGGATGTTGCTCTCCGCCGCCGCCCTGCGAATGTAAAACCCGTCCCTTAGCGTAGTCCCCAGGTCCGAGACAGTGTTGATGACGGCCTGCACCGTTCCGTCGCTGATTATGTCAACTACGTTGGGGTGGCCCTCTCCCAGCTTCTCCGGTATCATCGTAGTTTCCGCCCCCACCGCCTGCAGCATCGCTGCCGTTCCCTCCGTGGCGTACAGCTTACAGCGGGCCTTCACCAGGTCCCTGATCAAGCCGAGCGATTCCGCCTTGTCCCTGTCTGCAATGCTCAACAGTATCGATTGGCCCCGCTCCATCGTCAAATTCGCTGCCGTCAGCGCCTTTGTCAGCGCCGCCGGAAAGCTGTAGTCCACCCCCATCACCTCACCCGTAGACTTCATCTCCGGCCCCAGGTACCAGTCCACTCCGACAAGCTTGGACATGGAAAACACCGGCGCCTTCACCGCCACCATGTCTCTGCTGGGCCACAGCCCCCCTTCGTATCCCATGTCCCGCAAGCCCTTGCCCAAGATTACTTGTGTGGCAAGACTCACCATCGGAACGTTCGTTACCTTAGATAGGAAAGGCACCGTGCGGCTGGAGCGAGGGTTCACTTCCAGCACGTACACCGTGGTCTCCGGAGACTCCGCCGCGGGATGGCTGGGACTGCGGTACGCAGGCCCACCGACAATCACGAACTGCACATTCATCAGCCCCTTGATGTTCAGCGCCCGGCCTATCCGTGTCGTATAGTCCACCATCGTCTCCGTCTCCCGCTCCGTCAGGTTCAGCGCCGGATAGATGGCCATCGAGTCTCCGCTATGCACTCCCGCCCGTTCAATGTGCTCCATAATGCCCGGAATCAATACCTCCTCCCCGTCGTAAACCGCGTCCACCTCGCACTCCTTCCCCTCCATGTATCGGTCTATCAGCACGGGCCGGCCGCTCTCCAGCGCCACCGCCTCGTTCAGGTACCGGATAAGCTCCCCCGCGTTCCGCACAATTTCCATCGCCCGCCCCCCCAGCACATAGCTCGGACGAACCACCACCGGGTATCCGATGTTCTGCGCCACCCTAAGCGCGCTCTCCGCCGTCGTCACCGCTGCCCCGGGGGGCTGCGGAACCCCCAGGCGGGCCAGGAACTCGTCGAACCGGTGCCGATCCGACGCAATATCAATGGCTTCGGCGCTCGAACCCAGTATCGGCAGCGCTGCTTGGTCAAGCACCTGGGAGAGGTCAATCGCGGTCTGCCCCCCGAACTGCACCACCGAAGGCGGCGGCCCTTCCTCCAGCGTCTCGTTCTCGATAATGTCCTGCAGGCTCTCTCCGTCCAGCGGCTCGAAGTACAGCCTGCTGCTGGTATCGAAGTCCGTCGACACCGTTTCCGGGTTGGAGTTGACCATTATCCCCTGCACCCCCTCCTCCTGAAGGGCCCAGGCGGCGTGAACGCTGCAATAGTCAAACTCTATCCCCTGTCCGATTCGAATGGGACCGCTTCCTACCACGAGAGCTTTGGCGCCCTCCAGGGGCAAGGCCTCGTTCTCCTGCTCGTAGGTGCCGTAGAAATAGGAAGTGACCGCTTCGAATTCTGCGGCGCACGTGTCAATCATCTTGTAGACAGGCCTTATTCCCCACTGATGACGTATCTCCCGCACCCGGGGCGGCAGCAGGTCTGCTAGCACCCCAATCTGTTCGTCGGAGAACCCCAGCCGCTTCGCCTCCCAGAGCTGTCCCGGCCCCAGGTCCTCCGACAGTAGCCGACGCTCCATGGCTACGATTCGCGCAAAGGCATTCACGAACCACGGATCAATCCCGCTCAGCCTGGATATCTCCTCCCCACCCATCCCCCGACGCAACGCCGCCATCAAGGTCCAAAGTCGAAAGTCCGTCGCCTCCCTCAGGAGTTCCTTCATTACAAACTTCCCGCCGCTGCTCCATTCCGGGTCTTCCCACAACAGTGTCCGTCCTCCCACCTCCACCGACCTCACCGCCTTCTGGAAGGCTCCCTCGAAGGACCTGTCTATCGCCATCACCTCCCCCGTCGCCTTCATCTGCGTCGAAAGCCTCCGGTCTCCGGCGGAAAACTTGTCGAAGGGCCACCGCGGAATCTTCACCACGCAGTAGTCCAGCGCTGGCTCGAACGCCGCCTTGGTCTTCTGCGTCACCGCATTCGGTATCTCGTCCAGCCGCTTCCCCACCGCTATCTTCGCCGCCACCCGGGCTATCGGATACGCCGTTGCCTTGCTCGCCAGCGCGGAGCTCCGACTCAGCCTCGGGTTCACCTCGATGACGTAATAGGACGAGTCCGGCTTCCACTCGTTCTGGAACGCCTCGTTCACCAGTGGGTGGGGCCGCAGGGCGAACTGGATGTTGCATCCTCCCTGAATCCCCAACGCGCGGATTATGCGAAGGCTGGCGGATCGCAGCATTTGGTGCTCTTTGTCCGTCAGCGTCTGGCTGGGGGCCACCACAATGCTGTCCCCCGTGTGCACCCCCATGGGGTCTAGGTTCTCCATGTTGCAGATGGTGATGCAGTTGTCCGACCCATCCCGCATCACCTCGTACTCCAGCTCCCTCCATCCCTCCAGCGAGCGCTCAACCAACACCTGACCGATGGGGCTGGCGTCCATACCCTCCCTTACCACCGTGTGAAACTGCTCCGTGTCGTACACCATGCCTCCGCCGGTTCCTCCCAGCGTGTAAGCCGGGCGTACCACTAGGGGCAGTCCCAGCTTTCCCAGAGCCTCCCGCGCCTCCTCCTCCGAAGACACCGTGACGCTGGGCGGCGCAGGCTCCCCCATCTCTATCAGCAGCTGCCGGAACTCCTCCCTGTCCTCCGCCATCTTGATGGTCTTCAGGGGAGTTCCCAGCAGCCGCACCCCGTGCCGCTCCAGCGAACCCGCCTCCGCCAGGTTCACCGCCAGATTCAGCCCTGTCTGGCCTCCCAGGGTGGGAAGAATCCCGTCCGGCTTTTCCTTGGCGATGATCCGTTCCACTACATCCACCGTCAGCGGCTCTATATAAACAGCGTCGGCGATTCCATGGTCCGTCATTATCGTCGCCGGATTGGAGTTCACCAGCACCGTGTACACCCCTTCCTCTCGCAGCGACTTGCAGGCCTGAGTTCCGGCGTAGTCGAACTCCGCCGCCTGTCCTATGACAATTGGACCTGAACCGATTACCAGCACCTTGTTAAGCTTTTCGCTCATAACCACATTCCGTATATCCTCTTCCTACTTGACTGGGGAAGATTGAGATCGGGGTGCTTCCCCCTCCAACATCTCATTATAAAACTAAACCCTCGCCTGTGGTGGCCCGGCGAGGGTCTGTCCCAAACATCTCTGGAAAATCGTCACTCTACGGGTATTAGCCCCGGCAGCTGGATGAATCCCCGCTCCTGCATCCCATTCAACATCTGGCAGATGAAGTTCAAGAACAGCTTCGCATCCAGGTCCGACCACTCCCCCTGCTCCCTCTGTATATCGCGATGTGGGGGTACCAGCAGTCTTATGGTGTACTGATCGACCTTCTTTACCAGGATGAATCCGATGGGGTCCGGCTTCAGGAACGGATTGGCCAGTATCTTGGGCCTGACCAGAAGCTTCCACTCCGAGCCGATAATCCCCCGGCCGGAACTCACGCTGAATCCGTAATCGCCACACTCAAACGTGGAAACGCAGTCATCTATGAAGTCCACCAGGTCATAGATTTCTGAATCCACTTCTATCTCTAGACCCTGCTCAACTAGAAAATGATTGTACAAAATCCTACCTCCATCAATTAGGCCCCGGCCCGAACCGCCCTTCGCAGCCGGCCCCAGCCAATAAGTGAGACCCACAAAAAGTTGTGGGCGATACCCTATTTTGATGGCTATTCCTCCGATTTGCCAAGGAAAGTGCCTGCCTCTTTTCTCCGCTTTCTACCTCCTAGCCCCTATCATGTCCAGAAATCTGTCGAAGATGTACTCGTTGTCCCGCGGCCCCGGCGATGCCTCCGAGTGGTACTGGATAGTCATGATCGGCATGTCCCTGTGCACCAGCCCCTCGATCGTCCCATCGTTCAAATTAACGTGGCTCGTCATCAACCCCTCCGGCAGGGTGGCTGAATCCACTGCGTAGCCGTGGTTCTGAGCCGTGATATACACCCGACCCGTCGCCAAGTCCTTGACCGGATGGTTCGCCCCCCGATGCCCGAAGGGCAGCTTGAACGTCTCCGCTCCCAAGGCACGCGCAACCACTTGGTGCCCCAGGCAGATGCCCAGCACCGGCACCCTCCCCAAAAGCTCAGATGCAGCCTCCAACGCGTAGTCCAGCAGCGCCGGGTCTCCTGGCCCCGGCGAAAGCAGCAGCCCGTCTGGCTTCAACGCCAGTATCTCCTCCGCCGAAGCGACGGCGGGCGTCGTTACCACGTCGCATCCCCGGTCATACAGGCACCGCAGCACGTTGTTCTTCACCCCATAGTCCGTCACCACAACCCGCGGTCCCCTCTTACCTACGCTTTCCCGCGCAGACGACAATTTACCACCTCCCATCCTTCCCTCCCACCTGTACACCTCTGGAGTCGTTACCCGCGCCACGTGGTCCACGTCGTCGTACCGGGGTGTCGTCCCCCATATCTCCGCCGCCCTCGACAGCGAGTCCAGCACGATTCCCCCCATCATCACTCCCCGTCTCCGAAGCCGACGCGTCACCGCCCTCGTGTCCACCCCGAAAATCCCCGGCACGTTCTGCGCCGACAAAAACTCGTGCAGCGTCAAGGCGTTCGTCCCGTTGCTTGGCGTCAGGCAGTGCTCCCTCGCCACGAACCCCGCCACCTGCACCTTCACCGACTCGTTGTCTGCGTCGTTGATGCCATAATTTCCCACCAGCGGGTATGTCAGCACCACAAGCTGCCCCGCGAACGATGGGTCCGTCAACGCCTCCTGGTAGCCCGTCATGTTGGT
>DAOUKX010000022.1:0-4287 GCA_034420855.1 Dehalococcoidia bacterium | reverse complement strand
TCGTAGGCCGGTTTCTTCCTGTAAGGGCCCGTCTGTCCGAATCCTGAAATCGACGCGTAAACGATGTTTCGATTCACCGCCTTCACCGCCTCATAATCAATCCCCAGACGGTCAACCACGCCGGGCGTAAAATTCTCCACCACCACGTCCGCTTTTGCCGCCAGCTTCATGAAGACCTCCCGACCGGCAGATTCCTTCAGATTCAGCGTCAGGCTCCTCTTGTTCCGGTTGATGGAAAGAAAATACGCGCTCTCGCCCTTCACAAATGGCGGCCCCCACTGGCGAGTATCGTCCCCCCGACCGGGAATCTCAATCTTGATAACGTCCGCCCCATAGTCCCCAAGCATCAAAGTGCAGTAGGGACCCGCCAGGGCACGGGTGAGGTCGAGAACTCGTACGCCGCTCAGGGCTTTCATACCAACTCCTTCAGCAATTTGCCCACCATACTATCACAGCCAATCCCAACCGTTGACACAGACTTCCTACAATTTCATAATTTGACTAGACTTGACGCAGTCAATTCGGTAATATCTACCCAATCCCATATATGTAAATCGTAGGAGGGGAAAATGTCTGACTATAAGCTTGTATCTTCAGACTCGCACATCATGGAGCCGCCGGACCTCTGGCTCAAGCATATTGATCCGGAGTACAAGCATCGAGCGCCCCGCGTAGTTCGTGAGGGAGACTTCGACCAGTGGTACGCGGACGGCGACATCAAGTTCGGTGTCGTAGGCTCCAACACCCAGGCCGGACGTCGTTTCGAAGCGCCGGAGACCATCCAGACCCAAGGCACCTACGAGGAAGTCCGCCTCGGAGGTATCGATCCTCACGCCCACGTGGCCGATATGGATCTCGATACCGTGTCAGGCGGCGTGATCTTTCCGTCCATGGGCCTGACCACTTGGGTCATCCCCTCCCCAGACCTCCTCTCCGCCGTCTTCCGCGCCTATAACGACTGGCTCGCCATCTTTTGTGAGCCCTACCCCAGCCGGCTTAAGGGCTTGGCCATGCTGAATGTGGACAGCGTCGAGGACGCAGTTAAGGAACTTCGCCGCTCCCATAAGATCGGCCTCGCCGGCGCGATGATTCCTCAGAGACCTGTCTTTGGCCGATACGACAGCCCCATGTATGTACCTCTCTGGGAGGCAGCCCAGGAGCTCAACATGCCTCTGGCCATTCACATTGGCACCTCACGATGGACGCCGCAGGACAACCCCGCCCACGGTTCCAAGAAGGGCTTGATTGAGTTCACCAACCAGGAATACGACATGAAGGATAACGTCACCGCCATCCTCTATTCCTGCCTCTTCGAAGACTACCCGGACCTCCGCATTGGCGTCGCCGAGTACGAAATCTCATGGGCGCCCTATCTACTGAACCGCATGGACAGGGTCTACGAGGAACGCCCCAACATGTTCTCCCGCCGCTACAAGAACGGCGCCATGCCCAGCGACTACTTCAAGAGCAACATGTTCCTCAGCTTCCAGGAAGACGACCTCGGCATCCAGCTACGCGACTACGTGGGAGTACAGACCCTCCAGTGGGGATCCGACTATCCCCACGCCGAGTCCACCTTCCCCAAGTCCCGCGAAATCGTCGACCGCATCCTGGAAGGCGTCCCGGAGGACGAAAAAGCCCTCATCGCCGGCGGCAACTGCGCCAAGATGTTCAACATCAGCGAATAGCCCAAAATCCCCTAAGTTCGCTCATAATCAAGAAGCCCCGATGCTAATGCTTCGGGGCTTCTTCTATCCTATCTATAACTTGGCAAACTTAGCCGTTCATTTTGACAATATATTTTCGACTTCCGGGCACTTTCTCTTAATCTCTGAATGGTCCAGAGAACCCTGTCCCAAGCCTACCCCGCCATCTGAATTATCGACAAATACGCACCCTGCGGGTCCTGCAGCGGATAAATCCTCCCCACCCCCGCCACGTCAATCGGCCCCATCATTGGTTTCGCCCCCATCTCCTGCGCCTGCTTCATCGTTCCGTCGGCGTCCTCCACCACGAAGTAAATCCCCCAGTTCGAAGGCACTTCTCCCCACTCCGGCTGAATCTGCATCATCCCCGCTACCGACTCACCATCCTTCTTGAACTCGTTATAGTCGTTCATCGCATTCGCGGAGCCGCTTTCCCTCGTCCATCCCAGCAGCCCGGCATAGAACTTCGCCGCTGCATCCGTGTCGCTCGTTAGAAGCTCGAACCAACCCAGCGTCCCCGGTTCTCCAAACACCTGCGCCCCGATATGCGCCTTGGGCTGCCACAGCGCCACCGCCGCTCCCGTCGGGTCCTGAATCATCGACGTCCGGCCCGCATCGAAGACATCCATCGCATCCATCAACACATTTCCGTCCAACTCTGCCGCCTTCTTAGCGCCCTCGTCGGCGTCCTCCACGCTGATGTACGTCCGCCAGTGGGGAAAGGGCACCGCCTCCAGCATATCCGGCGGCATCTGGAACAGTGCGCAGACCATCTTGCCGTTCTTCTGAACCATCACGTAAGACCCACCCATGCCACCCATGGGCATGTCCACCGACGTCAATCCCAGAATGGTTGTATAAAACTTCTTGGCGCCTTCCACGTCCGTCGTCGCCAGATCCGCCCAGCAGAAACAGCCGGGCTCATACTTCTCAATATCCAACCTGAGTCACCTCTGCATTGAATAAGTTATTCCGCGCCACCTGCAATCGCGGGAATAAAATGCACTTCCGAGTCTGGAGACACCTTCGCAAGCAAGCCCATGCTTGTCGTCTCTCCGTCGATTGCCACCGCCAGGTTTGGCTTAATCCGGCCGCCTTCCGTCAGCCACTGGCCGATGCCGGGAAACCGCTCCTCCAACCCCTCTACTACCTGCCGCAAGTTGGCGGCCTCAAACTCCACCTCCTGCACACCCTCCGTGAGAGGCTGGAGCATCGTAGGTATGAATACCCTGGGCATGACTCTTAGTCCGGGTTCTTGCTTTCCTCGGCGTGCCAGAGCGACTTCAAGACCTCCCCCGGACTCATGGGCAGATTTGTCATTCGGACGCCTGTGGCGTTCTTGATTGCATTGGCAATCGCTGCCATGGGCGGCACTATTGGCACTTCTCCCACTCCCCTGACGCCGAAGGGATGCCCGGGATTCGGCACCTCAACCATAACCGTGTCAATCATCGGCAGGTCCAAAGACGTAGGCATCCGGTAGTCGAGGAAGCTGGAGTTGGTCATCCGACCCTCGTCGTCGAAGAAATACTCTTCGTTGAGCGCCCAGCCAATCCCCTGCACGGCACCTCCCTGGATCTGTCCTTCCACGTAGCTTGGGTGTATAGCCTTACCCACGTCCTGCAGCGCCGTGTACCGCAGCACCTCCGTCTTGCCCGTTTCCGGGTCCACCTCCACGTCCGCGATATGTATCGCGAACGCCCCGCCCACGCCGCCCGGGTTGACCGCAGCGCGCCCAACGATGGGCCCGCCCGTCTCCAGCAGCAACCCCGCAAGCTCCTTGAAGCTGAAGCGTAGTTCAGGGTCGGACTTGTGATGGAACACCCCGTCCGTCAGGTCCACGTCCTCAGCAGACACGTCCCAGATGAACGCCGCCCGCTCAATCATCTGACGCTTTATGTCCTGCGCCGCCTCGTAGCTCGCCCAGCCCGTCTTGAAGGCTACGCTGCTGCCCCCCGTCGTAGACGTAAATCCGATGGAGTCCGTGTCTCCGACCGACGGATGAACGTCCTCGGCGGGAATCCCCAGCACCTCGGCCATCTGCATGGCCACAGCCGCGCGGGTGCCGCCGATGTCCGGCGACCCTTCCACCAGAGTAACGGTCCCGTCCTCGGTAACGCTGGCCGTTGCGCTAGACGGTCCTGACCCGTTGAACCAGAAGCCCGTGGCAATTCCCCTACCCCTGTTCGGCCCTTCCAGCGGCGCCGACCAGTGGGGATGGTTCTTCGCCGCTTCCAGCGTCTCCAGATACCCGATGCGCGGGAAGACGGGGCCCGTAAGACGTCGAGTTCCCTCTTTAGCCGCGTTGCGGACACGAAAGTCTATCGGGTCAATGTTGAGCTTCTCCGCCAACTCGTCAATCACGCTCTCGGCTGCATAGGCCGCAGCAGGCGCTCCCGGCGCACGGTAGGCGGCCGTCTTCTGTGTGTTGATGACCACGTCGTACCCCTCGACACGCCCGTTGGCAATGTCGTAAGGCCCGAACATGCACTGCACCCCGGGGTTTATTGGCGAACCGGGGAAGGCCCCCGCCTCGTATATCAGTGTCGCCGTCGTAGCTGTTATCCGCCCGTCCTTCGTC
>DAOUKX010000021.1:0-55824 GCA_034420855.1 Dehalococcoidia bacterium | reverse complement strand
GACTCAGAGTCGTCCCTTAAGGACGCGCAGAAAGCGCTCAGTGATGTATTTGATGGCACCGCATTGCAGGACCTGGGGGAAATGGAGTTCTTTATTGGGGAGTATGAGTTCCTTCGAAATGAGTGGGATTCGTTCCACAAGCGCTATAACGAGTGGCGCAGGACCGGTGGCGGTTGTGATGAAGGGGAAGTGCTGGAGACCATCGCCCAATTCAATTCCCGGATTTCTGAAATCGGACGCCGAGTGCGCGACCTTCCCCAATCCGGTTATCTGTTGCCCGCATACACCCTAGTTGTCGAAGCGGCGGGCAGGGAAGAAGGGGCGATACGTGCGCTGCAGAACACCTGGCAGCCCTTCACAGTGGATGCCTTCATTGCGGTGGACGCTGAGAGGGTCAATGCGAACCGGCTCCGTCGCGAAGCAAATATTACTCTTCAGGAGTTGCGGAGCCGGTCTCAAGATTCTTAGTCCGCACTACTTGCGGCAGGACGTCATGCTTTTTGCCAGCTGTGCCCGAAGCGGCATGTGGCGTCTCAGACGTAAGAATCTACTAGTCCTTTCAGTCGCGCTCGTCTCAACCGACTAAGGTCGTTACAGAACATTGGGACAAAGATCTTCGCTCTGCTTTATGCAACGTGAACTGCACTGATTTGCGGTAGCAATCCATGCATTAACGGCCTGAAATAAGGTATCGATTTCATTAGCGTTATGTATATTATCTACTTAGCTCACAATTCATTCACTGCTGGCGTGACTAATTTGTGATTTCAGATGGGGGGCCATCAGCGCTCGGGAGCGATCGGTGGAACAACTTGAACTCGATTCAGACATTGCAGGGGGCCGATGAGGCTTCTCGTTGTCATAGCCGTCACAGGATTTATGGTAGCCTTCGCCGCCAGCGTCGCTTTAGGGCACGGCAATTCAGCTTGCGAATCAGATGGAGAAGGTAATTACATAGAGCATGTTACCGACGGTCCGCCAGGTAGATACCTGCTATATGTGGGCAGTTCGCACGATCATATAATCTTCAAGCGGGGCAACGGAGTTTCCAGTCTATCTAATTCCATTATGCAAGGCGGTACGACGTTTGATTTCGACGGAAATGAACTCACCGTTCCAACTCAGGGGGTATATTACAAGGTCTCCTACAGGACAACCAGAGCCGGAGCCGTGATACTGGTATGTTTTCACAACGATGCGGGATTTACGGGACCCATCCCCGCCGGAGGCTCACCACCACCCCCTCCGCCGCCCCCTCCGCCTCCAGAAGAGGAGGAAACGCCAACGCCCAGGCCCACTCCCGAATCTACGTCCACTCCAACGCCTACGCCTACTCCCACCCCAACACCGACGGCAACTCCTACTCCACGACCTACTGCAATTGCGACACAGAGGCCGACACGTCAGGTGACGCCAAGGCCAACACGTATCACTACGCCTACGCCAACTTCTACACCTGAGCCGATGCCCGCTCCCACACCCGAACCGATGCCAACTCCTACGCCGGAACCAACACAACCGCCCACTCCGGAGCCCACACCTACTCCAACGCCGGAACCGACGCCCACACCCACGCCGGAGCCTACACCTACACCTACACCGGAACCTACACCTACTGCTACGCAGGAACCCACACCTACTCCAACACCTTCCCCCACCCCGGCGCCGACTCTCGTTGCCCCGCCAAACATCATGTCTGCGCCCACGGCCCAACCAACCGATACTCTGGCTGTTCAATCGGCAGTTGTGCCAACCCCACCCCCTGCAGCCGAGGAGCAGAAGATCAGGTTACGGGAGTTGGAGCAGCCTCCAATTCCCGTGATAGGCGCGCCAGTGGAACGAGTCCGAAATACCCTAAGCGGAATAGCGTCCAGCCCGCGGAAGCGGATGACTCTCATCATCATTCAGGGGCTGGCAATACTGTGGGCGTTCACGGTTTTTGCCTACCTGATTCTCCGCCGACGCTAACCTCTCCAGCGCTCTACGGCAAGGGAACCAACAGGTTCCCGTTTAGGCCTGCATGTGCGCTATGTGGTCGCGACAACAGCGGCGGTCGGCAACGTCATCACGAACTCTGCGTAGTGACCGAAGTCGGTGTTAACCGAAAGGTCTCCTCCCATCCTGCGGGCCACGTCCGCGGCCACCGGAAGGCCCAATCCCGCTCCTTCTGCCCCGCTCCGGGTTGAGAAGAACGGATTGAATATGTGCCCGAGAACGTCATCTGCTATGCCGGGGCCGTTGTCTCGTATCCGTATAGTGACCGCGCCGTTGTCCAGTCGGGAAGAGACCAGCAAAACCGGCTCGTAGCTGTCTTCGGTTTCTTGCCCCTTGGCCATCATGGCAAAGCAGGCGTTTGATACCAGGTTGACAATGGCGTCGCCAAAATCGCCCTCCACCAGCATCATCTCACCCACGGACGAATCCAGGTCAAACTCGGTCCTCATGGAGAATTCCTTCCAGTCGCCCGTAAAGGTGTTGTAACTGGAGACCACCGCATCCCTCAGCACTGCATTCAGGTCCGTCAAGGCGGGTTCGCCGCCCACAAGGCCCAATCCACGCATGCGCTCTACGATGGCGAGAGCCCGTCCTCCGTTGGAAAGAACTCGTTTAAGGCTATCTGTCATCTCCTGGCTGATTTCATCTAGGACGGCCATGTCGTCCGTGGACATTCTACCCTTGTAGGCTTCCAACATCTCCGATAGCTCATCATACAGGTCCAGCGAACCTTCGGTGAAGTTCTTGACGAAATTCAACGGATTACTGATTTCGTGCGCCACACCGGACACCAACTCGCCCAGCGCCGCCAGTTTTTCCTGGGCTACCAGACGGGCCTGGGTCTGCTTCAGTTCTTCATTAGTTACCCTTAGCTCCTCATAGAGCTGCTCGACCAGGTTCAAGCGCTGCACTTCCAGGGCATTTTGCCTGAAGACCTCTAACGCGTTTGCCAATTCTCCTATCTCGTCACGTCCAATTTCCGGCACCGGGGTCTCCAAGTCGCCATCAGCCATGCCACGCATACGGTCAGACATGCGGGAAAGCCTGCGCACCATTCCATTGCCGACCCAAACCCATGCCGCTATGGTGGCTGCGATGACGCTTATGACGCTTATGCCCGTGAGCAAGGTCCGTCCCTCGTCGAAGCTGCTGACTGCCAGAGCCAGGTTCTCGGATGAGTTGGCCTTGGCAGAGACCAGAAGGTCGGACACGGAGTTCCCCAGGGCCTCGCCTAGTCTGTCGAAGTCCCTTGTAAGTCCCTCAAGGTTGGCTGACAAGATCAACTGTTGGCCGCGAATAAAGAAAGCTCCTTCGCCCTCTCCCAGGGATGCCACTTCCCTGTCGCCGCCCACAGCAGCTAAGGTTGAAAACTGGTCCCAGAGCGCCTGGAGGTCGGCTTCATTGTCCGTCAGCCATACTCTCTGCAAGACCAACAAAGCCTCTCGCGACTCGCTTGAAGCCGGGGAAAGGGTTGCCGCAGCCGCCTGAAGTTTTGCGGCGTTGATATTGGCTGCAAATAGAGCGTCGCGATTTGCAGCCAGGTTATCGATGACCTGGGCCAATTCGTTCGCGGAATTGTTTACCCTTTCCGCATCGGACGTGAGGGATGGAATTCCGCCAACCACGTCCAATACCGCACCAAGACGGTCTAGGGAATCAGTGACGGACTCCGTTTCAAATTCCTGGATCCCGGCTCCGGGTTCCGCCATCAGACCCAAAGCCAGAACGCGCAGCCGTTCGGCCTCCCGCGCCGCCTCCCACGAAGCCTCCAGGGCAGGCACGGACTCCGATTCTAGTTCATAGTTTAGGTCGCCGCTCTGCTCGAAATAGAAAACGGCCGTGGCGCCCGACACGAGCGTCAGAAAAACGGCAAAACCCAGAGCGATATATAGACGAACTCCGATCCGCCGCCATCTGTCGAGAAGGAAACGCATTTGTAAATCCCCTCCTGTGGCCCTCGGAGGTAAGTAAGCAGAATGTTAGCAAATTATGTTGGTGTAGAGTATCACAATTCTGAGGCGCCTGAATCAAGTGCCAGGCATGTTGAGTTAACGTAATTGGGCGAATTCCCAACCGTCCTCAGGCGTGAATCGCGGTTGTATGACGCTGATTGACTGATGCCACAGACCTAAGGAAACCCTGAATAAGTACTGATGGTTCTGGGTCATAGTAAGATGGGAGGGAGACTGACGACGGGGTGAAGTCATGAAGGAGCAGCCGACCTTTGGGTAGTTGGAGTTCGAAGGCAAGAAGCGGAAGACCCGGAGGGAGAGGTTCCTTGAGCGGATGGACGGTCTGATCCCATGGGAGAGGCTAGAGGGTCTCATCCGCCCGCACTATGCCAAGGCTGGCCGGGGCCGGCGGCCCTACGAGATGTCGGCGATGCTGCGGATACACTGTGTGCAGCTGTTCTACAACCTGAGCTACCCTGGCATGGAGGATCTGCTCTACGAAGCGGAGTCGGTGAGGAGGTTCGTGGGATTGAGGTTGAGTGGCCCGTTGCCCGACGAGACGACGATACTGAACTTCCGGCACCTGCTGGAAGAGCACCAGCTTGGGGAGGGACTGATGAAGGAGATCAACGGTCATCTGGAATCCCAGGGGCTTCGCCTTCAGGAGGGGACCATAGTGGATGCCAGTATTATAGAGGCGCCGTCGTCTACTAAGAATAGGGCTGGAGAGCGGGACCCGGAGATGCATCAGACGAAGAAGGGGAATGAGTGGTATTTCGGGATGAAGGTGCATATAGGTGTGGACGCTGATACGGGAGTGGTACATGACATGAGTACGACGGGGGCTAACGTGCATGACGTGACGCAGACGCCGCACTTGCTGCATGGGGGAGAGAAGCGGGTGTGGGGAGATGCGGGATATCTGGGAGTTGACAAGAGGCCTGAGAATCGGGACCTGGAGGTGGAGTGGCAGGTGGCCATGAGGCCTGGCCAGAGGAGGAAGCTGGAACCTGAGAGTGAGGAAGCGGTGGAGGAGAAACGGAAGGCGTCCATAAGGGCCAAGGTGGAGCATCCCTTCCTGTGGGTAAAGCGTCGCTTCGGGCATGCCAAGGTTCGCTACCGTGGGTTGGCCAAGAACACCCAACGGTTGATGATGTTGCTGGGGTTCGCCAAGAAAGATGAGGGCCGAGCAATACTTGGCGTCGTGACCTTGTCCAGTTCGCCCAAAATCAGGGTTGCCGGCCGCTAGATGCCTCCCCAAGCCCAATTTTACCCCGAAACCAACCCCTTAGAGGCCTCGTCTGGCGGCTCATCCCCTCCTGAACCCCTTGTAATTTACCTTAAGTCCTACCTGAAGTCGGTTGTTTAGAGGTTCCCTAATTTACCAACTTCCTGAATTGAAGGACGGGACCCAAAAGAGACCCTAGCTCGCGGGGCAGGTCAATTGAACGATCAAATGCACCTAACTTAGAATCAAAAGCGGTTTTGTCGTGGCGAGTGATTCTAATCTTGATCGATATTCCATCTGACAGGTAGCGCCATTCATGCAAATAAATGACATTGTTGACAGCGTTTTTCCCAACGGTCTGAGTCTGGAGGCTGGCATCGAGCTGGTCTGGCCCCTGCTCTTCTACGTCCTGGGCATGGTTGCCTACGCCGTCTTCATCTTCAAGTTCTACAGGTTCATCGCCTCTCGGGACATGTTTGAGTTAGACCTGTCCAGCTATGAGAAGTCTCGTTATCTCTGGGTGCGGCGTTTCCTTCACGTGGTCATGTATGTCGCCAAATACCTGATTGTGTTCCCGGCCCTCGCCTTCTTCTGGTTCGCAGTGCTTACGTTAATTCTTGCGTTGCTCTCAAAGGAGAGAGCAATCTCCGAAATCCTGATTATTGCGCTGGCGACGGTGGCAGTCATCCGTGTCTCTGCGTACTACAACGAGGACCTATCGAGAGACGTAGCCAAGGTGTTGCCCTTCGCAGTGCTGGGCCTGTTCCTCATTGACGCGACCTTCTTCCAGGTTAGCGAATCGCTTAATGTGCTGAAAGGCGCCGATGATTACCGCGAGAGCATCCTCTACTACATGCTGTTCCTCGTCGCCCTGGAGTTCTCGATGAGGCTTATTCTGGGAGTGGTCGCGCTTTTTGTTAAGTGGAAGAACACCCCAATGAATACGGTTGCCGCATATGCCGGAGAGAACGAATCAGCATCCGCAACAGTTGAATGGCCGGATTGGGAAGAAGACGTTCAGAAATCCCACTCCGCCTCGGACACAGAGCCCAAGTCCGAAACCTCTTCATCCGATGAAGGTGAGCAGGAAGAGGAAAGCGAGGAGGAGTCCAGCACTCCCGTCACACTTCAAACTACTCCGTCTACCTAGCCATACAGACACCTATTCGCCGTTGATGGCCCTCCAAAGGTCCTCGCCGTTGGACTGCCACCAGCCGTGCAGGATAGAAATATCCGTCCCAATGGAGAAGTGACGGACTCCCATATCCAGGTATTTTCGCGCCTCGTCAGGGGAGTTGATTTCGGCGCGGGCGGGAATTCCCGCAGCGACTGCCTGTTTGAAGACCTTATCGTGAGCTTCCATCACGTCGGGATGGCTCTTTCGTCCCGGTAGTCCAATGCTGACCGAGTAGTCCGACCCGCCCCACTGGACCATGTCAAGGCCGGGAATTTCCAGAATCTCATCAAGCTCCTCCACGGCGCCTCTCTTTTCTATCATTACCGCTACCACGGTGTCCTGAAGGGCCTTCACGTACGTAGCCGTTCCACCGTAGCCCATGTACGTGTGACGACGTGTGGCGACGCCGTACCACCCCTTGTCCTCCGGCGTATCCGGCTTAACCGTCAAAATCTGCTCTCGCACGTCGGCGGCTGACCTGGCATCCGTGAAGAGAACGCTGCCGAAGCCTGACCCGACGGCGCGCTGAGCCAGATATGACTGGTGGCTCTGGTCCACCTTGATCATCATGCCCATGTCGAAAAGCTCTGCCGCTCTGGCCATGTTGTCGAGGTCGTGCAAGTCCGACGGTCCGTACTCAGCTACGAACTCCACGTAATCGTAAATTCCGGTGTGCCCGATGGCTTCAATGACCGACGGCCATGTGGAATGGATGTGGGTGCTTACGGTAGGCTCGCCCGCTTTCAGCTTTTCTCGTAGTACGTTCGGCTTCATCTAAATCCTCCATTGCTTGCTTCCACCTTTCGTCATAGGGTATATCATTACGGTTCCCAGGTCTAAGGGAAGCTGAACGAACAGGGAGAGCATTCATGGCTGAAAACAAAACACGCAAAACCGGCGCGAGCGTTGAGGAATTCCTTTCGTCCGTCGTGAACAAGCGACGTCGTGAAGACGGATTGGCACTTCTGGCTATGATGCGGGAGATTACCGGGCTGCAACCGGAGATGTGGGGGCCCAGCATAATTGGTTTCGGCGACCATCATTACAAATATGAATCCGGCCGGGAAGGGGAAATATTTTTGACCGGCTTCTCCCCAAGAAAGCAGAGCCTGTCGCTGTACATCATGGACGGGTTCGATGGGCGTGACAAGTTATTGACCAGGCTTGGGAAGCATCGCAAGAGCGTTTCGTGCCTTTACATAAACAAACTGGCGGACGTGGATATGGACGTTCTGCGAGAACTCATTCAAAGATCCTACGATCATTCCAAGGCCAATGCCGAAGCATGATTCAACTCTTCCGAAAGATAGCCGCGGAGCCGGCAGGTGCCGTCCGTCCAGGGACGAACTGACGGATGGGATGCGATATAATGGGCGCCACATATCCCTGAAGCGATTGGACGAAAAGAAATGAATTCGGAGCAAGAAATCAACAGATCCCTATCCCTCAATGACACTTGGGATGGGCCCTGGCCCGCCACCAGGGCCGTGCCCCTCTCCTTCTTCGCCGCGCCCTTGGTGAACGACTTGGACACCCTGAACGCAGACGTGGCCTTCATCGGCGTTCCCTATGACCAGGGCACCTTCGCGCGGCCCGGCGCCCGTTTCGGACCCAACGGCATCCGATACGTGAGGGACGTTTACAGCTACGATTCTTTCCGGGTCGAAAAGCAGGCCCAGGGCTACTTCGACATCGACAGGCAGCAGACCTTTCTGAAGGGCGTCACCATGGCCGACTGCGGCGACGTGACAATCATTCCGTCCGACGTGGAGAATAACTTCGCCAAGATCACCCACGCTGTCAGAAGGATCATTGCCCGCGGCTCCTTCCCCGTCATCGTCGGCGGAGACCACTCCATCACCTTCCCGGCGGCACGGGGATTTGACAGCTACGCGGACCTGGACGTGGTACACTTCGACGCCCACATGGACTTCAGCCACGAGCTTCAGGGAACCTATTACCACCACGGCTGTCCCATCCGTCGCTGCTTCGACCTGCCAAACGTGAATAACGTCACCTCCATCGGCATACGCAAGGCTACCAAAGACATCTTCGACGACGCCATTTCCAAGGGAGTAAAGCTGATAACTACGGAGCAGTTTCGCGCCTTGGGGCCGGAAGGGGCCGTTGCCCACGTTCCGGCCGGGGGCAACGTCTATCTCACCGTTGACGTGGACGTGATGGACCCGATGCAGGTGCCCGGAACCGGCTCTCCCGCCCCGGGTGGATTCTTCTACTACGAAATGCGGGACGCACTGATTGCCCTATCAAATCGGGTAAACATCGTGGGCTGCGACTTCGTGGAGGTGGCCCCGCCCTACGACCACGCCGAAACGTCGACAATGTGCACCGCCAAGCTGATTCTGGACCTGCTGGCAGAGCTGTTCCCTTCCAGGTAGCGGCTGCGTAAGGGGCGGAATTGTTTCGCGGCTTCGTCTACGGTCTTTGCCTGGGTCGCACTACGGGCCTGAATGGGCAGTCAAATCGTCCAGGTGGTCTGTGTCGTTGAACCTGTTTATGCGCCACATGCTTAGATTCATCCGTGTCTTGGGTTCCAGATCCCAGCTATCAACGTCTACTGTGAACTCGAAAATCGCCGCATTGTCAACGTCCAGCGACCATACCTGCTCGGTGCCCAAGAGTCGGGAGATAAGGTAACGAAGTATCCCACCGTGGGAAAACAGCATCACCCGGTCGCTGTTGCTATGCATTCCGGCCATCCGATTCAGTACCCGCTGAGCGCGAGCATTGCACTCCTCATGGGTCTCGGCGCCATCAATGATGTCAAAGTTCTGGGAGGCGGCGAACTCGCGGGCTATCGCTGGAAACGCTTTCTCAATTTCCTCGCCTGTCATGTTGGAGAATATGCCGACCTTTAATTCGACCAAGTCTCCCCACGGCTCAATGGGACACTCCCAATTTGCGGCTACAATGCGGGCAGTTTCGAATGCTCTGCTCAGGGGACTCGCGTAGATGTGGGTGGGGATGTACCCCTCATCTTCCAGCCTGGAACGCAGCTGCTCGGCCTGCCAGCGGCCTGCTTCGGACAACGGCACGTCTTCCCTGCCAATCCAGCGGTTCTCCACGTTCCCCGTGCTCTCGGCGTGCCTGATCAGCCTGATGTTCATTCGTCTCTCAACTCCCGGTTAAGGCGAAACAGCCCCATTTTGCATTCTCCAGTTCTTTGTACTACAGCTGCCCTGGCAAGACAAGGTTAGGATGTTCTGTCTTGACACCCGGTTCTGCCAAGCTAGAATCGTCTGTAGGACCAGATGCAAAATGCAGGAGGAGGAGCCATTATGCCGTTCTACACAAAGGGAGACGTTCGTATACAGTATGAGGAGGTCGGGTCCGGGTTTCCGCTTCTTGCGACGCCGGGCGGTGGCCTGGACTCCATCATGGCCGGCTGGCCCGATCAGGTCTTCAACGCCATGGAAGTTTTCAAGGACTACTTTCGCTGCATCACCATGGACCAGCGGAACGCAAACGGAGGCGGGTCGGCAGGCCCTGTCCAGACGGACGACGCTTGGGGCGCTTTCGCCGACGACCAGCTTGGGCTGATGGACCACCTCGGCATAGACCGGTTCCTCTTTATCGGCTACTGCATCGGCGGTCCCTTTGCTATGAAGCTCATTGAACGAGCCCCCGATAGAGTTGCTGCCGCTGTGCTTTGCCAGCCCGTAGGTCATCATCCGGAGTTCCCGGACGCAATGTATGATTCAGGCAAAGACGTTTGGGCTCCCAAGCTCCGCGCCCAACGGCCCGACATTTCAATGGAGACTGTAGAAAACTATCTGCACAGTCTCTATCGCGTTCAGCCAGATTTCATGTACAGCGTTTCTAGGGAATTCGCCGGTTCTTGTCAGACTCCGCTGCTTGTGATGCCCGACAGCACTCCGACGCATCCCTACGAGCCTTGCATGGACTTGGTGGAGCTGGCTCCTAAGGCGCAAGTCACGGAATATCCCTGGAAGGAGTCCAAGGATATATATGACCGAACGATTGACCAGGTGCGGGAATTTCTGAAAGCCCACACGCAGGTAAACGTCGCCGTTTGAAGGAGCACCGCACCAATTCCCAGACCTTGATCTATTCCCCTGAAAGTCCATGAAATATCAACGCCGCTTAGCAGGCCGCGTTGTGTTGGTCACCGGGGGAGGACGCGGAATCGGGAAGGCAATTGCTATGGCCTGCGCGGCTGAGGGTGCCCATCTGGCGCTGGCGTCTAGAACCAAGGCGGAGTTGGAGGAAACAGCCGACGCCATCGCTCGCCAATACCAGGCCAAGGTGCATACGGTGGCAACGGACGTCAGCAACAGACTACAGGTAGAAAAGTTGGTTGCCAACACGGTGGAGACCTTTGGCGCAATTGACGTTCTGCTGAACAATGCCGGTAATCTTGGCCCGGTCGGGCCGCTTTGGGAAAACGACCCATCGGAATGGGAGCGCACCATCGCAATCCACTTGTTCGGGACCTACTACTGCTGCCGGGCCGTCATTCCCCACATGCTTAACCAGAATCGCGGACGCATCGTCAACATGGCCGGAGTGGGAGGGCCCAACCTCACCGCCTACTATGCAGCGAAAACCGCCATAGTCAATCTCACAGAGAATCTGGCCATGGAGTTGGCAGATACGGGCATCACGGTGAATGCAATGAGCCCCGGGTCTATTCACACGCGCATGTGGGAAGAAACGCGAGACCTGGCCCTTGAGATTGGCGAAGATGCAATGTATCGCCAGGGAGTTCAGGTTACCTCGGGCCAGGGCGCATCGATTGAGCGGGCGGCAGCATTGGCCGTCTTTCTGGGAAGCGATTCCTGCGGCAAGCTTTCAGGACGATTGGTGCAAGCGGTGACTGACAAGTTTGAGGACTTTCCTTCTCGTGTCGACAGGATCATGTCATCGGAGGCGTATCTCGTTCGTCGCATAGAATGAAGCAATGTTTCTTTCTGGCGCGCACAGAATGGGCCCGTATACATGCACAGCCCCAAAAAGCTGAAGTCCCCCGACGTCTTCCAGTTTGAACAACGCGGATTCGGGAACCAAACTGCATCAGATTGCGTATTTATCTATACAGCCGATATTTGACTCCGTTTTTATGTGGACCGGTGCAGACTAAATTGAAGAACTCCCTGCTCTCTGTTGCAGCTGTCATAGGCTTTCTGCTGGCATTTGTTGCCTGTGAGAACGAGCCTGACCTCTCCAACTCCCTGCTGGAAATTACCTCCGGCAAGGACCCCAACGCATCCGTCAGCGGCACCGTGACCTATCGTGAGAGGTTGGAACTCACTGAGGGCGCGAGTCTGGTAGTCGAGATACGGGACACTAGCTACGCCGATGCGTCGGCTCCATTAATCGCCCGTCAGACCATCTCCAGTCCCGGGCAACCGCCAATCGAGTTCAGGGTCGGATACAATCGCGAAGACATAGAACCTCAGAATATCTACTCCGTCAGCGCCAGAATCATAGAGGCTGGCGGACGGCTAGCCTTCGCCAACGATACCGCCTACGACGTAATCACAGGCGGCAGTCCGTCGAAGGTGGACATGATTCTGGTCTTGGTCCAGCCGCCTCCAGACCTGATCCCTGGGGGTTCCACCGATTCGGATTGGCGGGATTGGGTAGAAGTCCCCGCCCGAGTCATTTGGGCCAATCTCATTCCTAATGAACCTGAGAACTACCTGCAGGTGGGCTACTACCAGTCGACCATAGAAGGATGTGCTCTTCCCGGGGGCCAGAGCCTGCAGGTGAACGGCAACGATATAATTGCCAGCGTTACGCTCATGCAACCGCCAGCGACTCCTTGGGCTATTCCCTGTGACGATCAGGTAGTAGAACTGGACACGGTGGAGCACATTGCTGAACCCCTTGAGCCCGGTCAGACCTACAGGGTGAAAGTAAACGATGTGGAAACAACCACATTCACCCTGCCGAAGCCCAGCTTGGGGCTCACTTTCATTGAAGAGTCGCCCATCGAGAGCGTGGAAGTAATCACATCGGAAGGGACGCCGCCTCAATACCAGCTGCGCGTTGTGTCAGGTATGTCAAGGGGCAGCGGATGTTCCCAGTTCAACGGCTACGAAATTCGGCGAGTCGTACCCGACAGGGTTGACGTGGCCATAACCCATCACGAGGTGTCGGAGCCCGAAGCAGTCTGCACCGCAGACTATCCTGTCATAGAGACCTTTGTTCCCCTGGGGCAGGACTTTGAGCCCGGTGCGGAATATTCCGTTACGGTCAACTCGGAAATTACGGAGTCATTCACTGCCCGTTAGCCGCAGAAACGGCACCGAGCGTTTTGTGGGGCGAAGATGAGATCGTTGTCCGCGTCCTGAATGGCGAAGTCAAGGAGGACCCGCAAGGATTTCGCCTCGTCGGCAAGTCCGTACTGCTCGGCCATCTGCCCGAGCCAGTCCAATTGCGCCTGCTCAATCTCAAAAGCTTGGGAAACCTTGTTCATCGGCATAGTTGACGACCTCCCGTTTATATCGCTGTTCCTGTCTCCTGGTTTATTGGTGTAATCACGACTGCGTGATCGGTTCTCGATAGTTTTATCATGTATCACGTTTAACCGGCAAGGGCAGATTACCTTCATCAGGTGAAGGATACACAAGTATCACTAACGACGTGCAGGACTGACTCCTGACCAAACCTGCGCCTGTACTGGTCGGAGATTTCTATGGTTAACCTCATTGGATCGTCTCCAGGCGGCGCAAGGACTACAAGCAGCTTGGACCGCTCTTGATAGGCGATACCCTGGGATCCCCTCCAATGGCCCTGACCGTCAATAACGGTTAGCCCGTCGGGAAATCGGGGAATTACCGTGTCTCCCAGAAATTCGGCCCACGCTGCATCGTCTACGATTTCTCCCGATGCATTGCTTCTGCCCATGAAAAGCTGGTATTCAACTAAGTGGTCGGCGCCTTCGGGGCAAGCAGGCGCTTCACTGTTGAGGCACAGGCCCAACATGAGGACTGCAATTGCCGCAACCGCTATGAAAAATGCAGGCATCTGATGACTCCGGCCGATTGCCTACGGACGAAGGAATAGTGGTTAATCCTGCATGTCAATTGAACTCTCGGGCAAGACAGGGGTGCAGGTTCATTGGATATCTAAAACCGCTATATCAGAGACTTGCAGTATGCGACCCTATAGAAGCAAAATACAGGTAAGCTGGACAGTTCCAATTGGAACGACGGATGATTCCGTCACAGATCCATAGAAGGGACTAGAATAACGTTCCGTCATGCGTGCCACAAAGATAGTAGCAACCATAGGCCCCGCCTCATCTGTCCCGGAGCAGATTAGCAAGTTAGTTGAGGTGGGCGTAGACGTGGTCCGCCTGAATTTCTCCCACGGCTCCCACGAAGACCACGCCAACGTGATTCGGACGGTGCGGGAAGCGGCCTGCAGACTGGATAGGCACGTTGCCGTGCTTCAAGACCTTCAAGGCCCGCGAATCCGCACCGGTCCGTTGGGCGAGGGTGGTGCGCTGGAACTCAAGCAAGGGTCTGAGTTTGTAATCGCCCACGTTCCGGTGCCCAGTGAAGAAGGAAGAATTGGCAGCACCAGCCCTCACATACACCGCTTCGTTGCGCAGGGCAACCGGGTGATGCTGGATGACGGACGGCTCGAATCCGAGGTGTTGTCCATCGAGGGGCAGGACATTAGATGCCGCGTGGTTAAGGGCGGACTGCTTGGCGCATACCAGGGAATTAACCTGCCCGGCGTTTTTCTGGATATCCCTACGTTTACGCGAAAGGACCGGGATGATCTGGAAGCAGGCCTGCAGATGGGAGTAGATTGGGTGGCAATGAGCTTTGTGAGGAGCGGCGACGATGCGAATCCTCTGCGAGAACTGATGAGAGAAACACGAGTGCGTGTGCCCATTATTGCAAAGGTTGAGAGGGTGAGGGCGCTCCAAAACCTGGAAGCCATTCTCAGCTCCTTCGACGGCGTGATGGTTGCACGAGGCGACATGGGGGTGGAGCTCCCACCGGAAGAGGTGCCGGTCTGGCAGAAAACCATCATCAGCAAAGCGCGTCAGAAGGGCAAGATATCTATAGTCGCCACTCAGATGTTGGAGTCTATGATCAATGAGCCCAGGCCAACGAGAGCGGAGGTCTCAGATGTCGCCAACGCCGTTTGGGAAGGCGTCGACGCCGTAATGTTGAGCGGAGAGACGGCCATCGGCTCGCATCCCGTAGAGGCTGCGAGGGTAATGTCGCGGATAATCGACAAGACACTGGAAGTATACGTTCCGGAAGAAACGGACGTAAGCGGCAGGTCAGTCCAGGAATCCGAAGCCGTGGCGCGGGCGGCTTGCAGCCTGGCCGACGGCCTGAAGGCCCACGCCATTGCGGTGCTTACTCGTTCGGGCGTAACCGCCCACAGGGTTTCAAAGTCCAGGCCCACCGTACCGGTTCTGGCATTGACCAAGGACAAGCGAATAGCGCGCAGACTGAAGTTGTGGTGGGGAGTACTGCCGGTGCTGGCAGACCTTCCCCAGGTAACGGTGGACTCCTACGGCGTCATAGAAAAAGTGCTTTTGGAGAAGGGCCTCGCAAAACTGGGCGATAAGATAGTCGTGGTAGGTTCTTCCCCCCTGGCAGCACGAGTCCCTACCAACTTTCTGAAAGTGCTCCGGGTGGGAGCCTATATGTGAGAACCAGGAAACAGGCAGAATATCGGTAAACGATGCTTTCAAACGGGAGGATTCATGCTGGACCTGATAGTTGAGAAGGGGATGATAATCGACGGGACGGGTAGTCCCGGCTTCTACGGCGCGGTGGGAATAGAGGGAGAGAAGGTGCGCGTCCTGCGGGGCGATGTTTCACGGGTGGAGGCCGCAGGGCGCATTGACGCTTCAGGAAAGGTTGTGTGTCCCGGCTTTATCGACATGCACGCCCATTCCGGCCTGGTGATGTTGAGCAAGCCCCAGCACGAACCCAAAGTAATGCAAGGGGTAACCACGGAGCTCATTGGCATCGATGGCAACTCCTACGCCCCATTCCGTACTCACCGGGACTTCCTTCGCTTCGTCGAATTGAACTCCGGGCTGGACGGCGACCCGCCTCTACCGGGCAGGTGGTCTACCGTGGCGGAATATCTCGCGATGTTCGACAACAAGGTAGCGGTAAACGTGGCGTACGTGATCGGGAACTCGCCCCTCCGAATCGCAACTACCGGTTGGGAGGACAAGCCGGCTTCAGGTGCAGACCTTGAGAACATGAAAGCCATCCTCAGGGAGGGAATGGAGGAGGGGGCCTACGGAATTTCGACGGGTCTGGACTATCCTCCCGGAAGCTACGCCACCACCCAGGAGCTGATCGAGCTTTCCAAAGAAGCTGCCCGATTGGGCGGTATATACCACACCCATGTGAGGAATACGTTGGGCGACCAGTTTCTGGACCCCTTGCGGGAAGCCATAGACATTGGGCGTTACGGGGAGATTCCAAGCCACATTACCCACCTGTCCCAACAGAAGCGGCACCCCGGCGGAGCGGAGGAGATTCTTGAACTGGTGGAAAGGAGCCGCAACGATGGTGTAGACGTGACCTTCGACATGTTTCCATCCCTGTATGGCAGCACGCGGCTCACTATCCTGTTTCCCCAGTGGACCATGGACGGCGGGCCGGAACGTCAGAAACAGGTACTCGCTTCTCGTGAAGGCCGCGAGCGCTTGAAGGAGGAGATGATACCCGGGGTCGTTTCCTACGACGAGATGTGGCTCACCTATTTCAAAAGGCCCCACAATCACAGATTCGAAGGGAAGACAATATCCGAAACAGCGTCACTCATGGACAGAGACCCACTGGACGCGATGTGCGACCTGCTGTTGGATGAAGACCTGCAGGTGTGCTACATAATGGCAGGGAACAACGGCATGACGCTGCCAAAGTTCATCAATCATCCCCTCTCCATGATTGGGAGCGACGGCGTGCTGCTGGGTGACTTTCCAAGTCCTCGCACCTACGGCACATTCCCGACGGTGCTTGCGAAGTTCGTGAGGGAGGAAGGGGGAATGTCCCTGCCGGACGCAGTGCGCAAGATGACCTCCTTCCCCGCCCAGCGGTTGGGCATACCAGACCGGGGACTTCTGCGGGATGGTTTCAAGGCTGACCTGGTTGTGTTCGACCCAGACACGGTTGACTCACCGGCTACCCGAAACCATCCCAAGCAGTTCCCCGTCGGAATCAGCCACGTGGTAGTAAATGGCAAAGTGGTAGTGGTCGATGGGAATCACACGGGCGCTCTGGCCGGCAGGTCCTTGAGAAGGGGCAGATTGGAAACTTAGAAGGAGCTATAACTTCAGCAAATCTTGGTCAAACCAGTCCCATGACCCGATAGACAAGGTCCATGTCCAGGTGTTCACGCACCAACGCTGCCAGCTTGTCGTACTCAATGCTTGGCTCGATATTGGTGTATGAAGCGGGGAAAAGCACTTCTTTTCGCCGGGCAGCACACTCAAGAATCGACCGTCGGACGGCTTGATTGTGAAAGAGCCCGTGAAGGTACGTGCCCAGTGTTAGACCCTCCGGGTCCAGAGCGCCGTCGGACAAACTGATGGCGCGGCCTGATCGAGATTCAATGTTAAATGGGCTGGACAATCCATTCGAAGTCGTGGAACCCATGTGGATTTCATAGGCGATGACTTCAGCGCCTTCGCAGCCACTCAACATTCCCTTGCCCGAAGCCACCCTGCCTTTCACCTGATTTGTCGCTTTCTGGCTCAGGAAAGTGGTTGACGCCGGCAGCAGCCCCAGTCCCGCCGTTTCAGTGCGGGGGGATTCCACACCATCAGGGTCAAAGAGGGCTTCGCCAAGAATCTGATAGCCCGCGCAGATTCCAATGACGGGTATGCCTTTTCTGCGAGATGCCAGGATAGATCCGTCGAGCCCCATGGAGCGCAGCCAGTCCAGATCCGCCACGGTGGTCTTGCTCCCCGGAATAATCACAAGGTCCGGGTCCCCGTACTCTTCCGCCCGCCCAACGTAACGAACGTTGACAGCAGACTCATGGACAAGCGGGTCAAAATCGTCGAAGTTTGCGATGTGGGGCAGTCGCATAACGGCCACGTCCACTGCTGCCTCGCCCGCGATGCCACTTTCGGAAACAAGCCCCATGGAGTCTTCCTCGGCAATGTGGATGTCCGTAAAGTAGGGAATAACGCCGGCAACGGGCGTCCTTGTCCGCTTCTCCAGGAAATTAAGGCCATCGGTGAGCAGGGACGGATCGCCCCGAAACTTGTTGATGACCAGACCTTTTACCAGCTCTCTTTCCTCCGGCTCCAGCAGGACCATGGTGCCGACCAGCTGCGCGAACACGCCGCCCCGGTCGATGTCGCCAACCAGCAGGACGGGGGCGCTTGCATGAAGGGCGACCCTCATGTTGACGATGTCGTGCCGCTTCAGGTTGACCTCAGCAGGACTGCCCGCCCCTTCGATTACAATTACGTCATACTCGGTGCGCAGACGGTCCAGGGCAACGGTCACGGTATTCCAGATGCGGGGTTTCATCTTGTAGTAGTCACGAGCCGATTTGACGGCATGGGGCCTGCCCATAAGGACCACTTGTGAGCGGCTGTCCCCCTCGGGCTTCAGCAACAGAGGGTTCATCTCAACCCTGGGCGCTGTCATGGCCGCCGCTGCCTGGACTGCCTGGGAGCGTCCAATCTCCCCGCCGTCCGGCGTTGCAAACGAATTGAGAGACATGTTTTGGGCCTTGAACGGTGCAGCTTGCAGACCGTCCCGGGCGAAGATGCGGCAAAGGGCCGTAGCCAGGATGGACTTTCCCGCGTGGGACGAGGTGCCCTGGACCATGACCACCCTCGCAGGGCTGACGCTACTCATTGCCCAGCACTTCCCTCAGAAACTGTATAAGTCTCTGGCATTCCTCCGGCCGCCGGACCGCAATCCGGATGTGCTCCGGCAGTCCGAATGAGCTGCAATCGCGCACCACAATGCACCTCTTCAACAAGGCGCCCCTGACCTTGGCGCCGTTCCCCACCCGCACCAACAGAAAGTTGGCTGCTGACGGTTTTACCGTAAGGCCCAACGAGACCAATTCACGGTAAAGATATGCCTTAGACGCCGCGACGACCTCTCTTGCATCTTCCACGTGTCCATCATCCTTGAGAGCCGCTAGTCCCGTAGCTTGTGCCACGGCATTCACGCTCCATGACGGTTGAAGTCTTGCTGTAGCAGAGACAACGCTTGTCTCGGCAATCATGTAGCCCAGTCTCACACCTGCAAGGGCATGTTCCTTAGTCATTGAGCGCAGAATCGCGACGTTGCCAAGCTTGAGGAGAGGAATAGCGTCCCACGGATGGTCAGCCAGTGACGAATAAGAGTCGTCAAGAACCAGCAGTCCGCTTCTTCCCACAGCATCACGAATTCTCTGCACTTCCTCACGGTCAAGGAATACGCCCGTGGGGTTGTTGGGATTGCAGAGGAACACCAGGCGGGGACGGATGCGCTTAATTGCAGTTACAGAATCATTAATTGACCAGCGGAATCCATCGGCTTCTTCGGCACGAAGAAAATGCACTTCTCCACCGGCAAGGGTTGCCGCCTCTTCGTATTCGCCGAAGGTTGGGCCGAAGATTACACACGACTGGCCCGGACTCAGGAGGGCGCGGGCCTCTAAATGTATCAACTGTACGGAGCCATTGCCGAGCAGGATATTCTGAATGTCGACGCCCAAACGCCCTGACAATGCCTCTCGCAGCTCAAGGCAATGGCGGTCCGGATAAGCGGACAAATCGGCCTTTGATGCGGCTTCTCGGACCCGTGGAGACGGTCCCAAAGGGTTAATGTTGGAGCTGAAGTCCACCAACTGCTCGGGCATAAGGCCCAAGCGTCGCAACTCCGCCGTGTCCAACCCACCATGTACCGTAGTCACGTTTGCCTCCAGTTAGATCAACGCCACTATAGCATGACGTGTCGCCAGCAACCCCAGGGTGGTCACAAGCCCAAGAATGGCCACAATCTCAGCCACGCGCACGGCTTTGCTGATGTCCTCGACTTTCGGCTCCGGCATGCCCCAACCAAGACAATAGTGGCCAACTTTTTCCAGTCGACTTCCCAGCAGACCGGCCATGGTGCTCATGGTCCACCCAGCGTTTGGACTGGCGGTAAGATTTCGGTCTCTCAAGAGAATCTTCCACCCAACGCCGGCAGAAAGGCGAGAAAATGCGCCGGATACGATTAGAAGCAGCGCACTGACCCGCGCCGGAATCAAGTTCACCACGTCGTCCACACGAGCGGACGCTTTACCCAGGTATTCATACTTCCCGCGATGCCCCAGCATACTGTCCAGAGTGTTTATCGCCCGATAAGCCATTGCACCAGGGACGCCGAATACGGCAAAGGCCAGCCACGGAGCAAGATAGCTGTCGGTGGTATTTTCGGCCACCGACTCAATGGCAGCAGCGACTACCAACGGAGCGGAAAGGAAGGATGCGTCACGGCTTACCAAGTGCTTCAATCCATCACGAGCTTCACTAAGACTGCCCTGCTTCAGCGCATCCCGGACACCGTTGGCCGCCGATGACAGCCCCCTGACGGTGAACGTCGTTCGAAGAATCAGAGCGCCGCCCAGCACGTAAACTACCGCACCCGCTGCCCTCAAAAGGTCGGCGACCACGTAGACAATTCCGGCCCAGAATGACACAACCACAATCACGATGAAGCAGCCGTAGAGGAATGCCAGAATGGGCCTTTGCGGGGCAGGACGCTTCAGCAAGTTGATGTTCCACCCCATCCAGACCACTGGGTGCATCTTCAAAGGGGGTTCCGGCAGAAGCCGGTCCAGCAAGACAGACAACAGCAACATTATGGCGTTAAGTGCCAGACCGTCCAACCACGCAGTAAACATAATCAGAAAACCGGCGGTAAGTCGTCAGGCTTGAATCGGCCTGCCTCTGAGTCTTCCAAGCAACGGAACCTACTCATGGGAGACTGTTTGGCGATTTGTCCGTGTTTATTCACAACCCGCCCATAGTCGGATAAAGAGCCTCTTACCGCAAGGGGCACAACGAGCCTCGCATCCTCGCATCGGAGTATACCGTTGGCGCCGTATCTCTTGGGGAGGTGCAACCCTTGACAGCCTCCAATGGGCGGCATATTATCACCGGCAGCAAATATATACAGCCACTGCCCGTTCAGGTGCCCACCTAGGGAGAATAGGGAAGGCGGTGAAAATCCGCCGTGGTAGCGCCACTGTAAGCGGGGTTGAAGGCCGGAACCCACTG
This sequence comes from Dehalococcoidia bacterium, assembly GCA_034420855.1. GTDB lineage: Bacteria > Chloroflexota > Dehalococcoidia > Lucifugimonadales > JAPULR01. Next base: position 35,215 of record DAOUKX010000021.1, on the reverse strand, counting down.
TCGGCATTCCGATGGGAAGGGTCGGCCCAGGTAGATTAACCCGCAAGCCAGGAGACCTGCCTGAACGGAAGGTGACCACTCTCCGCATAAGAGAGGGTCCCTCGAACTTCGGGTAAAACCCGAATAGAGCGACACCAAGGCCTCCGGCGGAGAGATGCCGGAGGTGTTTTTGTTAAAGGCAGTCGAATCGTCAAGACTGTCGTCCTACAGGCAATGGGGGGTAACGGCGCGGCTTGCCTTTGGCTCTGCAGTCCTTGGACTGCTGCTTCTGGGTACGGCCCTTCTTTCCCTGAGCATGGGACCTGTGGAGATCCCCGCCGCTCACGTGGCCTCCATAGTATTTTCGTACGTAGGACTTGACCTGGTCGAGTTCGGGCGTACTGACGAGTTGGTTATCCAGCAAATCCGCCTTCCCCGGATAATCGTTGGCGGCATTGTGGGAATGGCCCTCGGTGTTGCGGGAGCGACCATGCAGGGGCTGTTCCGAAACCCAATGGCCGACCCCGGCATCATCGGCGTCTCTGCCGGCGGAGCCTTGGGCGCGGTGGTGACAATAGCCACCGGCGCGACAGGTCTCTTCTTCCTTGCCCTGCCCCTTTTTGCCTTCGCCGGGGCCATGGCTGCTTCATTTCTGGTCTACGGCATCGCTGCAGTGGGCGGAAGATTCTCCATGGCAACACTGCTTCTGGCGGGCGTGGCAGTCAACGCCTTTCTTGGAGCAGTGATCTCCGCCATCATCATTTTCTTGCCTGACAATGCAGCCATGAGAGAAATCCTGTTTTGGCTCGCCGGAGGCCTCGACTCCCGGGCCTGGGAGCACGTCCGAATTGCAGCGCCATTCATAATCGGTGGATTAGGCGTCATTCTGCTGATGACCAGAGACCTCAACCTGCTGATGCTGGGGGACGATGAAGCGCGCTCTATGGGCGTTCGCGTTGGCCCGGCGCGAATAATTCTGCTGTCAGCAGCAGCAATGGCGACTGGAGCAGCCGTTGCAGTAAGTGGGACCATCGCCTTTGTGGGCCTTGTCACTCCCCACGTGCTGAGACTGTTGCTGGGGCCCGACCACCGTGTGCTTATCCCCATGAGCGCTCTTGGTGGAGGCATGTTCGTCATCCTGGCTGACACCGTGGCCAGGACAGTTATTCAGCCCGCAGAGCTACGGGTTGGCATTCTTACCGCCTTTGTTGGCGCACCGTTCTTCATCTTCCTGCTAATCAAGAACAAACATAAAGCATACTCGCTATGAAACAATGCATCTGAAAGGAGCTTCCATGTCAATTCTTCGAATTTCCGTCATCCCGCTTTTGCTTGCCAGCCTGTTAGCAATTTCGCTGGTGGCTTGTTCTTCAGAAACTACTACACCGGCACCCACCCCGGCGCCAACAGCGACCCAAGCCCCAACTGTGGCGCCTGCGCCCGCAGCCACACCGGCCCCTACCGCCATGCCTGCACCCACGGTGAGGCCAACGCCTACTGCGACGCCTGCACCCACCGCCACGCCGGCTCCGACGGCTGTGCCAACGCCCGCTGAAACACCTGGTCCTACACCCACACCGACTGCGGCAACCACACCGACTCCTGCGGCAACGCCTGTCCCAACACCCGCGCCGACGCCTGCGCCTGCTCCTGCGGCCACGCCGGAGCCCGTGCCAACCCCCACGCCGGAACCAACACCTGACCCTGTCATCGCGGCCCTGTCCGGGATACCGGGTATTGTGGACCCGACAAACCTCGGATGGCCCCGTGAGGTGGAGGGGCTGAACGGAATTGTAAGCATTCTGGTAAAGCCCCATAAGATCATAACCGCGTCGGTTGGCCACGACGAAATGGTCCTTGCCCTGGTCCCAATTGAGCGCCTGGTTGCTGTGGGGAGCGCCACAAAGAACGCAACCTATTCGAACGTGGCCTCACTGCTGCAGGACAAGCCGGAAATCAGCAGGGACCCGGAGGTAATAATCGCTCAGGACCCGGACGTGCTGGTCACCAGTCCCTTCTTCCCCGCAGACGCAATACAGGCCTTGACTTCCGTGGGTATTCCGGCGATTCAGACGGACCTCATACAAGGCCCCAAGGCAAGGATCAACAACATCCTCTTCATGGGCTACATCCTCGGTGAGGAAGAACGGGCTTTAGAGTTTGCAGCGGAGGTGCGGGAGCGGTACGAATCGCTCGTAGAAGTGACCGCTGCGGCGGATCCCAAGCCCAGGGTGTTGGCACTGACCAAGTATTCCGATAACCTGTGGACAGCCGGCAAAAACTCCACGGAGGGTGGCGTCATAGTTGCTGCCGGCGGCATCAATGCCGCTGAAGACGCTGGGATAGAGGGGAATCAGATAACAAGCCTGGAGGGTGTCATCGCCATGGACCCCCAGGTCATTATCATTCCCCAGCCCGTCGCATTCGGCGCTGAAGAGTTCAAAGCGAGCCTGCTGGCTAACGAGGCGCTGGCCAATGTTCCCGCAATCAGAGAGAGTCAGGTCTACGTGGTGGAGAGCAAGCACTTCACCACCCTCTCATACTGGAACATCAGAGGCGCTGAGGACTTGGTGAGATTACTTTGGCCCGATGCATTTTCAGATGCACCCTCCCCTAACTTCAGCCTGCCGGAGTAGCGAAAAGTGAACAATCACAAAGAACAGGCAGTCTCGGCTCAAGACCTGGCCTACAAGGTCGAGGCCCGGTGGTTATTGGATGGGGTGAACCTCCACATCGACAAGGGCGAGATGGTCGGGCTGATAGGGCCCAACGGCGCAGGAAAGTCGACGCTCTTACGCGCCATATCCGGCATCATACGCTGTCAGGACGGCGCAGTGACCCTTGAGGGCAAGGACATTGCAGGCTTGACTGCCAAGGACGTGGCGGCCGGGCTCGCCCTGGTCCCCCAGATTGCTCCATACACCCACGGATTCACCTCCATGGAGCTGGTGCTTATGGGCCGCTACCCCCATCTAGGCCGCTTTCAAGTTGAGGGTAACGCGGATGAGCAAATTGCCCGAGACGCCATGGCAATGACTGAGACGGACCGGTTTGCCAACAGGACTCTGGACACTCTGTCAGGGGGTGAGAGACAGCGGGTTTTCGTTGCTCGCGCCCTTGCACAGCAGCCCCGCATTCTTCTCCTTGATGAGCCAACATCCAACCTGGATGTGCTGCACCAACTCATGGTGTTGGATCTTGTTCGAAAGTTGGTGGACGAGGGATTGACTGCCGTTGCCGCATTCCATGACCTCTCAATGGCCGCGCGTTATAGCGACAGATTGGCGGTGATGTCCGGAGGGAAAATCATTGCCACCGGGCCGCCAGAAGAAGTACTCAATCCCGAGTTGATAGAAGCGGTCTTCAAGGTGAAGGCTGTGGTCTATCGGGACCCTATTACCGACTCCATGACCGTGAGTCTCATAGGGCCTGCAAACGGGGCTGCGCAGCCCCGTGACATCCCAATTGCAAAAGAAGGTGTGAGATGATTAAGTCTGGCAACGGCAAATCCTCCCCCCGGGCACCCCGAAGGCCAAAGGTCCGACAAGGACTGGTGATAGTAAACACCGGCGAGGGCAAGGGAAAGACCACGGCGGCCCTGGGCGTCATATTCCGCGCTTGGGGAAGGGATTTTCGCATCAGGATGTTTCAGTTCATCAAGCACACAGGCGCCCGGTTCGGCGAACAGCGAGCCGCAAAAAAGATGAACATTCCCATCGAATCCCTGGGGGACGGCTTTACGTGGCTATCCAAGGATATGGACAGGACGGAGGCTCTCGCGGTGGAACAGTGGAGCAGATGTAAGGAGGCCATCCTGGGAGGCGAAGAAGACATAATCGTCCTGGACGAGTTCACGTATGCCCTCCACTACGGCTGGGTCCCTGTTGCGGATGCAATCGATACCCTCCAGCGGCGGCCCGATGACCTGCATATCATCATAACGGGCCGGTACGCGCCCCAGGAACTAATCGACTGCGCCGATCTTGTAACGGAGATGAAACTCATCAAGCATCCATACCAGGAGAAGGGCATCCGAGCACAACAGGGGATTGAGTTCTGACTATGACCCTTGATGAGGTCATTGTCGGTATAAAGCCCATTGACTCTGGCATCATGCGGTGTTCCGCCGAACGTCAGGATCAGTTGACCAAGCCTCCCGGGAGTCTAGGACGCCTGGAAGAGCTATCAATCCAGCTGGCGGGCATCTTCGGCACGGAGCGCCCCTCGGTAAGGCGAAAGACCGTCATAGTTGCCGCAGGCGACCACGGAGTCACGGCCCAAAACGTCACTGACTACCCCCAGTCAGTCACATCGCAGATGGTGTTGAACTTCCTGGCCGGTGGTGCAGCCATCAACGTAATTGCTCAAAAAACGGGCGTCAATCTGGTTATTGTCGACGCGGGCGTTGGCACTCCTCTGCCACCTCATCCCAATCTGCAAGTCGTCGGCAAAGGACACCCTACGGGAGATATCAGCCGAGGGCCCGCCATGGGCCATAGTGACGCTGAGGGGATAGTTATGGCAGGAGTTCAACTGGCCTTGGAAGCAGCTGAGTCTGGCACTGACGTCCTCGGCACCGGCGACATGGGCATCGGAAACACCACCCCATCCAGTGCCATCGCCTCCACAATCACAGGACGGTCACCCCGCGAGACTACAGGTCGCGGCACCGGGCGAACGGACGAAGAACTGGACCGGAAGATAGCCGTCGTCCAACAGGCTCTAAACATCAACAAACCCAACCCCAACGACGGACTGGACGTCCTGGCAAAGGTTGGAGGATACGAGATAGGCGTCCTCGCAGGCGTGGTACTCGGAGGCGCCTTTGCCCGTCGGCCTGTGGTGTTGGACGGGTTCATCTCTGGTGCGGCGGCGCTCATTGCATACAGCCTATGCCCAACAGCTACGGACTACATGATCGCCGCCCATCAATCCGCAGAGTTGGGACATAGGGTTGTCTTGTCTTATCTCGGGCTAAAGCCGCTGTTGAACTTAGACATGAGACTTGGCGAGGGTACCGGGGCTGCGCTGGCCATGCCATTGATCGAAGCATCCGCGGCCTGTCTCAACGGCATGGCGACATTTCAGGACGCCAGCGTATCAAACCGCCCTACGGAGTCCAATTCCCCGTGCGAATCATAACGGATCTCCGCCACGCATTCGCATTCCTGACGATTCTTCCGGTCGGGCCGCGTGGGAAAGCTCCCACGGCATCGGCCGCAGCCTTCTTTCCACTGGTGGGGCTGGCGTTGGGCGGAATACTGGCCGGACTCGACGTTGCTGCAAGAGAAGGACTGCCTCTGCCCGTGGTGGGCGCGATGCTACTCGCGGCGTCTCTCATCGCAACCCGGGCAATCCACGTCGAGGGTTTCCTCGATAGCTGCGACGGGCTTCTGGGGGGCAAGAATAGGGCGCAAAGACTCAAGATTCTTCGCGACTCCCACGTGGGCGCATTTGCCGTTGTCGGCGGGGCCAGCCTACTTTTGCTGAAATGGACCCTGCTTACCAGCGCCCCTTTCGACGTGCGAATCGAATTGCTGGCGCTGTTCCCGTGCCTTTCCAGGTTTGGTATGCTCACCACCATGATGGCCTTCACATACGTCAGGGAACGGGGCCTGGGAACCTCCTTAATGCTTGGCCGCAGCAGGTGGCGCTGGGTTGCTGGATTCATCACTGCCGCAGCGGTTGCAGTCCTACTTATGGGCGGCGGGGGGCTGATCCTTCTTACAGCTTCATTGACGATTGCACTTGCCTTCGGATTGTGGATTTCAAGGCTGATCGGTGGAATGACAGGGGATACATACGGCGCCATCAACGAGGTGACAGAGGTGTCCGTGCTATTGTTAGCGGCTCTTCTCTTCCCCGTCGTCGGCAGTCTTTTGGGAGCGCGCTTGTGGTAGCCACAACGCCAACAATCCTGCCATTTGCGGCCCCGGCCGGTAAGAGATGAGCATCTGGTACCTAGTACGCCACGGGAACACTCACTGGAACCTGAAGAATCGCATACAAGGGCATACAGACGTTTCTCTATCCGAAACGGGGCGCAAGAAAGTACGGTCCCTTGCGACGGAACTGGCCAATTTGTCCTTCTCAGCCGTCTACTCCAGCGACCTCTCCAGAGCCGTCGAAACGGCGCAGATACTCGTCAATGGCTCCGGGGTTTCCGTCCAAACCGACCCGGACCTGCGGGAGTTCTCCTACGGCGAGTGGGAGGGTCTGTCTTTAGAGGAGGTGCAGGCTCAAGACTCCAGCGGCTTTGCCCATCGGTTCAACCGGAGAGACGTTGATTTTGCCGCTCCCGGGGGAGAAAGCGCCGTGCAGCTACTCCGGCGAGTTCGCCAATTCTACAAAAGAGCTTCGGCGAAGCACGGTCCAGACGATGACGTGCTTGTAACAGCCCACGGCGGCTCCATTCGAGCACTAGCCCTCTGCCTCCTGGATCTACCGGAAGAGCATTATTGGCGATTTCGCGTGGACTGCGCCAGCCTGTCAGTAATCAGACGCTACTCCACCGGCGGTGTCCTTGAGCTTTGGAACCATACAGTACCCGAGGATTCCCACTCACTCAAAGGTGGGTTGTGAGCAAGAATCTGACCCTTATCCTGGGTGGCGTCAGGTCCGGCAAGAGCAGCTTTGCCCAACGTCTCGCCACCGGGAACAATCGGGTGCTCTTTCTGGCCACGGCTGAGGCTGGCGACCCGGAGATGGCGGCGCGCATCAAGGCCCACAAAGAGAGTCGTCCCACCGAGTGGGGCACCCTGGAGGAGCCGTCAGAACTGGCTGATGCCCTATCTCCCGTCATTGGCGACTATGACGTCGTTATACTGGAATGCGTCACCCTTTGGCTCAGCAACCTAATGCTGAGCGAATCGGCGGGAAACGAGACAATGCCCGATATTCCCACAAGGGTCAGACAGCTTTTGGACCTTTATAGAGATGGCAGTGCTTGCTGGATAATCGTCAGCAACGAGGTGGGCCTGGGCGTCATTTCTCCCACCAAATTGGGCCGCCACTACGCCGACGAGCTTGGCAGGGTTAACCAACAGATAGCGGCTGCGGCCGATATCGTTTACTTTATGGCCGCCGGACTGCCCCTGAAATTGAAGGGTGAGACTCCCACCGACAGCTAGGGGAGCTTCAGTCCAAATCGTCTCCCACTCTCAGGGTTCTAATTCTGCTGACCCCGTCCCCACATCGGATGGCGGAAGGTGGGATTGGCCCCCTTGTGCCACGATCGCTGGACCTGCGTCGCTGGAGTTAGAACCTCTTCCTTTTTCGTTTCGCTTCGCGGCGCCTGCCTGCGCACCGGCCAACCCTCCCGCAGGCCGTTCAGGTGCTCAGCCAGGTCAATAAGCGCAGCCAGATTGTGGACCGGCAACAGATCATCTACGTAGGGTTCGGCTGCCAGCATTCCCCGGGTCAGGGATTCGTATCCTTCTCGTCCGGCCAGTGGGTTCAGCCAGATCAAACGCCGGCAACTGCGTTGTAGGCGGTGCATCTCGCTTCCCAGGACTTCCGGATCTCCCCGGTCCCATCCATCCGACACAATCAACACTATGGAACCCCAGGTCAGGGTCCTGCGCGCCCACTTGAAATTGAACTCCTTCAACGCCGAGCCGATGCGCGTGCCCCCCGACCAGTCAGGTACGGCCTTTGCTACGCTATCCACAGCCTGGTCTATGTCTCGATTGGCCAGCTGCCTGGTGATGCGTGTAAGCCTGGTGGCGAACAGAAACGCCTCTATCTTGCTCTCCAATCCTGCATAGAGGCTGTGAATGAAGTGAAGGAGCATGCGCGTGTAGCTTTCCATGGAGCCGCTGACGTCGCAGATGACCACAAGCCTGCGGGGCTTTTCCTTCCTGCGCCTGTTCTGCAATTGCAGCATCTCGCCGCCGAACTTTACGTTGCGTTGCAAGCTCCTCCGCACGTCCAACTCCGCACCCTTGCCGGGTTCCTTGCGGCGGGTGCGCCTGACGCCGGGATTCCAGTGGAGCGACGCCAGCATCCGCCTCGCTTGTCTAGCCTCCTGAGGGGTGAACTCATTAAAGTCCTTCGCTTGCAGGACCTCTCTGGCACTAAAGGTCCTCGACAGGTCAATTCGGTCGGGGGACCCGTTGGAATCAGGTTGACTCTGACCAAAACCGTTGGGAGGGGGCGGCCCCGCCTCTATTCGTCGATACCTGCGCTGTTCACCCATTGACCGCAGATCCAGCGAAGACAGACGGTCCTTTCTCTGACGCCAGAACACGGCGAATGCCTCGTCAAAAACCGCCAGGTCCTCCCTGCGATGTACCATCAGGGTCCTCAGCGCCGCCCGCACGTCCATGCGGCGATGAATTCCGATGTCCTCCAGGACTCGGATTGCGTCGAGCATGCGTCCCGTGTGTACGTCCAAGCCAAGACGCCTCAGTAGGCGGCCAAAGAGGAGAAGGTTGTTCAGGAAATGTCCGTCTACGCCCTTACCCACGCCGTCTCCCACGGCGAGTACCGGGATTCAGCGCGCGATTCACCAGGGCGCGAGTCTGCTCGCCACGGGTGGCCTCCAGGTCCTCCCGGTACTTCAGCATTACACCGAGGGTGTCGTCAATCACCGAGGGCGTTAACTCATTTTCGTTGAGGCTAATCAGGGCCGCCGTCCAGTCCAGCGTCTCTGAGACCCCGGGAATCTTGTACAGCTCCGTCGATCGCAGCTCCTGAACGAAGGCCGTCACCTGCCCTGCCAGCTTCTGGGATGCTTCCGGCATCTTGCTGCGGACAATCTGCGTTTCCTTGGCTGCGTCCGGATAATCGATCCAGTAGTAGAGGCAGCGTCGTTTAAGAGCGTCGTGAATTTCGCGGGTGCGGTTGGAGGTGATCACCACTATTGGAGGTTCCTCGGCCGTGTACGTGCCGACCTCAGGAATGGTTATCTGGAAGTCGGCGAGCATCTCCAACAGATAGCCCTCGAACTCTTCGTCCGCGCGGTCGAGCTCGTCTATCAGCAGAACCGTCCGGTCCGAACTCTCAAGGGCCTGCAGAAGGGGCCGCTTGATGAGAAATTCCTCGCTGAACAGCTCCTTTTCAATCTCCTTCCTGTCCGTGCTTCCAGATGCTTCCATCATCCTGATGTGAAGAAGCTGGCGAGAGTAGTTCCACTCGTAGACTGCCTGATTTACGTCCAGTCCTTCGTAGCACTGCAGCCGGATAAGTCGAGCGCCAAAGGCGGACGCCAGGGATCTCGCGACCTCCGTCTTGCCTACGCCCGCCTCCCCTTCAAGGAACAGCGGCCGCTTCAACTTCAACGCCAGATAGACGGACATCGCCAGCCCGCGGTCAGCCACGTAAAGCTGTTTGCGGAGAACTTGTTGGAGCTCGTCAACCGATTCCGGGAGGCGCACCTCAGATATATCGTTCAAATTCCATGTCCTTCTGGCGCAAAACGCCTCATGCAAATACTAAAGAGATAGGGCCCAAGCATACCTGTCCAGCCGACGGCGCAGGCTCAGGTAACCTAGCCCGCCCGAGAAACGGCTGCACCCAGGGCCCGGCGCACGTAAACCGCCGCCATCGCCTGCCGGTATTCGGCGGATGCGAAAATATCGCTCATCGGATCACCCTGAAAGTCTCCCGATACTGCCGCAGCCGCGTTATCCAAGGCTTCGTCACTCAGGTCCGAACCCAGCAATGCGGACTCGACGGATGAAGCACGAGTAGGTGTAGTCTCCACACCTCCAACAACGACGCTTGCAGAAGAACACCGCCCGTTGGACGCCCCAACGATGGCCGCAACGCCGACCACGGCGTACCGTGATGCGGGGTGGGCAAATTTGACATAAGCCGAGCCGGACCCAGACACCACCGACGGGACCGCTATGCTGGTCAAAATCTCATCTTCCTGTAGCGTGTTCTCCAGCAGTCCCGTGGCGAAATCAGACGCCGCGACGCTGCGCTCTCCCGCTGGGCCTGTTACGTTGAACGTGGCTCCAAGAGCCGTGAGAACCGCCGGCAGGTCCGAAGCCGGATCACTGTGGGAGACATTTCCGCCAATGGTGCCCCGATTGCGCACCGCCGGGTCTCCCACCATTCCTGCGGCTTCCGCCAGCAGGGGCGCTCGGTCGTTGACAATATCGCTGCCTGCGATGCTCGCCTGAGTAGTCAAAGCGCCGATTGACAGCCCGTCATCGGTGGCCACTATCCCTTTCAAGGCTCCAATACGACCGATATCCACCAGGACGGAAGGCGCAACAAGCCTCAGCTTCATAAGTGGAATCAAACTGTGACCGCCCGCCAGCACCTTGGCACCTTCGTTGCTGGAGAGCAGGTCTACGGCTTCGGCCACGGAATTAGGGCGATGATATTCGGTCTGTGCTGGAAACACGGCTATGCTCCGTTCTGTGCGGAATTGATCGCCCGCCACACCTTTTCAGGTGTCAACGGCATGTCTATTCGGGTAACTCCCAGCGGCCGCAGCGCGTCCATGACAGCGTTATAGACCGTTGGGGTAGATGCGATGGTTCCCGCCTCACCCACTCCCTTCAAGCCTAGTGGGTGATGGGGGGAGGGAGTCACGTTGGACTGCACGTGGATGTCCGGGAATCCGTCGGCGCGCGGCAGCGCGTAATCAAGCATCGTCCCCGTCAGAAGCTGGCCGTCATCGTCGTATACGACGCCTTCCCAGAGGGCTGGGCCGACTCCCTGGACAACGCCCCCGTGTACCTGGCCTTCTACAATCATGGGATTGATCTGCGGGCCGCAATCGTCCACGGCGTAGTACTTCTGCAGGTCGATCTCGCCCGTGGCCGGATCAACCTCCACCACGGCCAGGTGCGCTCCGAAGGGATAGGTGAAGTTCGGCGGGTCGTAGAAGGCGCTGGCCTCGAGGCCCGGCTCCATGCCTTCCGGCATGTCCCAGGCCACGTTGGCCATGAGGGCAATGTCCTGAATGGTCTTGGCCTGATCAGGAGACCCTCTCACAAAGAACCTGCCATCCTCGTACTCGATGTCCTCGGCCGCGGCCTCCAGCAGGTGGGCTGCCAGGGCCTTGGACTTTTCTTTAATCTTGCGCGTGGCCAGGGTTACTGCGGCGCCGGAAACCGCCGTAGTGCGACTGCCGTAGGTGCCCCAGCCCATGGGTGTCAGGTCCGTGTCTCCGTGGATGATCTCCACGTCGTCCACGTCCACACCCACCTCATCCGCCACTATCTGGGCGAAGGTGGTCTCTTCCCCCTGTCCGTGGGGTGAAGACCCAACCATCACGTTGACCTTCCCCGTGGGATGGAAACGAACGATGGCGCTCTCCCATAGGCCACCCTGGAAGCCGACGGCGCCCGCTACCTGGGATGGGCCAAGGCCGCAAATTTCCACGTAGGTGCTCACGCCTATGCCCATGTAGCGTCCCTGTTTGCGCAGCTCGCTCTGCTTCTCCCTGAGACTTGAGTAGCCGGCAGCGTCCAGGCAGGTATCCAGCGTTGCATGGTAGTTGCCGCTGTCGTAGGTGATTCCGGTGGCAACGTCATGTCCGTTCTCAAACTTGGGAATCAGATTCTTCCGTCTGAATTCCACCGCGTCCATTCCGAGCTTGGCGGCCATCAGGTCTACAAGCCGTTCTATCAGCATCGTAGCCTCAGGACGTCCCGCTCCACGATAGGCGTCCACCGGAGTGCCATTGTTGAACACGCCGTAGACCGTGCCGGAGATATTCGGGATGTCGTAGGAACCGGAGTACATCAGCCCGTGCAGAATCGTAGGAACGCCCGGACTGGCCGTCGAAAGATACGCTCCCAGACCTGCGTAGACCGTCGTGCGCAGTCCGGTTATCTTCCCGTCCGACGTGGCCGCCATCTCCACTTCTTCGATGTGGTCGCGGCCTTGGGTAGTAATCAGATAGTTCTCGCTCCGGGTCTCCGTCCACTTGACCGGCACGTCCAGCTTCATGGAACAGAATGCGGCGATAGCCTCGTCCGCATAGTAGGGAATCTTGCTGCCGAACCCGCCTCCGACTTCAGGTGCAATCACGCGTATTTTGTGTTCCCCTACGCCGGTGACTACGGAGGTCAGGAACCGGGCGATGTGAGGGTTCTGGGTAGTACTCCAGAGAGTGAGGTCTCCGGTTTGTCCCACCCATTGTGCGATGGCTGAGCGGGGCTCCATTGGATTCGCAATCAGCCTCTGCAGGGTGATTGTGTCACTTACGGTTACGTCCGCGTCGGCAAAGGCAGCGTCGGTGTCTCCGCCCGCGACAGCCCATGTGAACGCCAGGTTGTTGGGCACGTCATCGTGGAGTTGGGGCGCGCCGTCCTGCGTGGCCTCTTTGGGGTTTAAGACCGCATCCAGAGGCTCGTACTCCACGGAGATGAACTCAAGGGCGTCTTCCGCCTCGTAGCGGGTGTTTGCGACGACCACCGCCACGGCGTCCCCCACGTATCGCACCCTGTCCTTGGCAATGGCCGGATGGTCCGGAGTCTTCAGGTCGGAATTCGGAATCAGCCAGGCGCAGGGAAGTCCGTTCAGGACCCCGTCCGTGTCTTCTCCCGTATAGACGGCAATGACGCCCGGCTGCTGGGCCGCATCGCTGGTGTTAATGGACGTAATGGTCGCGTGGGCATAGGGGCTGCGCAGGATAGCTGCATGCACCATGCCTGGAATTTTGATGTCGTCGGTGTAAGCAGCCCGTCCCGTGATGAGCCTGGGGTCTTCGCGACGGCGAATGCCTGAGCCAAATATGCGTGTAGTCATAGGCTAAGAGCCTCCCATTCCGCGAGCAGCCTCTTCGACGGCAAGCACGATGTTCTGATAGCCGGTGCACCGGCAGATGTTTCCTTCAAGGCCGTGTCGAATTTCCGACCGGGTCGGCGAAGGGTTCTTTCGGAGCAGTTCATCCGCCGCGATAATCATCCCTGGGGTACAGAAGCCGCACTGCAGGCCGTGCTTGTTCCAGAAGGCCTCCTGCAGCGGATGCAAGTCTGACCCGTCTGCCAGCCCTTCGATTGTAGTAACTTCGGACCCGGATGCCTGTACAGTCAGCACCGTGCAGGCCTTTACCGCCATCCCGTCCAACTTCACCGTACAGGAGCCGCACTGGCTCGTGTCGCAGCCGACTTTCGTCCCCGTTAAGCCGGCGTCTTCTCGGATGAAGTGTACAAGCAACTGGCGTGGCTCTACTTCGCCGCTGCAACTCTTCCCATTGATAGTGATTTCCACAGGAACTTTCACGTCGCACCTGCCCTTTTACTGCCATTCCAGACATTTGAGTGTCTGGTTACACCGTTGCGGGAAGTGTATCAGATGCCGCTATTTTGTCAACGATAAAGAGAACGTGAAGGTTTTCTCGAATGAATCTTCCGCCTCTGCTATAATCCCCGTATGAAATTACAAGGAAACTACCAGTTTCAGGCGCCTCCGGAACGGCTATGGGACGCCCTGTTGGACCCGGAAGTCGTGAAGGAGTGCATTCCCGGCGTAAAATCATTCACCCCTCTTTCGCCCGACAGCTACAAAGTGGAAGTCGCCCTGCGAGTAGGAATCGTATCCGCCACCTACAACGGCACAATGGAGATAGCAGACAAAGCTCCTCCCCACTCCTACCGCATGAAAGTCCGCGGCTCAGGAGTACGGACAAACCTCTCTGCGGAAGGCGAGATTGCTCTGCGTGAGAAAGACGGAGGGACAACCCTCTCCTTCAACGGAGACGTTCAGGTAACTGGTGTCCTCGCTAGAGCCGGACAACGCCTGATGACCAACGTGGCCCAGCAGCAGATTGGCCGCTTCTTCAAGTGCCTCGGTTCCAAGATTGTTTAGGCCCTATCGGATTTGCAAGACGCCAAATTGCGGCGCCTTAACGGCAGAAGACCATGCCCTGACGTAATGGACTGCCACTAGACTGCACGGAGGTATTCCCCATGGTAAACGTTAGCCCTGCCAAGTTTCAGGCAATGGAATGGCGATGCATCGGCCCGTTCCGCGGCGCCAGAGTGGTCGCCGTTGCCGCCGATCCCTCAAACCCCCTGGTATTCTACTTCGGCGCCAGCGGTGGGGGAGTCTGGAAGACCGTAGACGCGGGGACCCACTGGGAAAACGTATCCGACGCCTTCTTTACCACCGCCTCCGTGGGCGCCATTGCCGTGGCACCTTCCGATCCCAATGTCATCTACGTTGGCACCGGCGAGTCCACCTTCCAGAGCAACGAGTCCCACGGCGACGGTGTGTACAAGTCCACGGACGGCGGACGCACATGGGTAAACATGGGCCTTAAAGACACCCGGCACATAGCCAAGATTCGCGTCCATCCGGAAGACCCGGAACTGGTCTACGTTGCTGCCCTCGGCCACGTCTGGGGGCCGAATGAGGATCGGGGTATATTCCGCTCCAGGGACGGAGGCCGAAGCTGGGAGAAAGTCCTCTACAACACGCCGCAAGCTGGTGGCATCGACATCAGCATGGACCCAAACAACCCCCGGCGTCTCTTCGCCTCTCTATATCAACTGCGCGGCTATCCGTGGACGCACCAAAGCGGCGGCCCCCACAGCGGCCTCTCTCGTTCTGAAGACGGCGGTGATACATGGACCGAAATCAGCTGCAACCCCGGCATGCCCCCGGGTATCCTTGGCAAGATCGGCGTTGCTATTTCCCCCGCAATGCCTGAGCGAGTTTGGGCGCTGATTGAAGCCGAGGACGGCGGCCTCTACCGCTCTGACGACTCAGGGGAAACGTGGCAGAAGCTAACCGGCCAGGCAAACCTGTGGTGGCGCGGTACCTACTACATCCACGTTTTTGCTCACCCCACTGAAGCGGACACCTGCTACGTCCTATCCGTAGAGTTCTGGAAGTCCACTGACGGAGGGCGCACCTTCGAGAGTCTGCCGATGCCCCACGGCGACAATCATGATCTTTGGATAGACCCCAACAATCCGGACCGCATGATTGAAGGAAGCGACGGCGGGGCTGTGGTTTCGCTGAACGGCGGCTTCACCTGGTCCACCCTCTACAACCAGCCCACCGCCAGCTTCTTCCACCTCACCACCGACAACCAGGACCCATATCGCGTGTACGCCACCCAGATGGACAACACCGCCATGAGCGTGCCCAGCAGCACCAACGACGCAGCCATCCTGTGGCAGCATTGTCATATCGCTGGCCCCGCCGAAAGCGGCCATATCGCCGTTCATCCCGAGAACCCAAACATCGTCTTCGCCGGAGCCATTGGGAGTTCCCCCGGCGGCGGCGGCAACCTGACTATGTACGATCATTCCACCGGACAGACTCGCATGATTACGGCCTGGCCTGAGAACATGGGCATGGTCCCTGGCAAGGACAACCCGTACCGGTTCCAGTTCCACTTCCCCACCTTCCTTTCGCCTCACGACCCGAGCGTGCTCTACATTGCAGCCCACGTCGTCTTTCGTTCCACCGACGAGGGGCACAGCTGGTCCATCATCAGCCCGGACCTCACCACCAACGACGTGTCTGTAATGTCGAAACTGCACGGCGGTCCCATCAGCATCCAGGTGGTAAACCCCTTCAACATGGGCAGTATAATGACCCTAGACGAGTCCACCCTCGCGGAAGGCCTCCTGTGGGCCGGTTCCGACGACGGCCTGGTCCACATAACAAGAGACGGCGGAGAGAACTGGGAGAACGTGACTCCTCCTGACCTCCCCTCGTGGTCCATTATAATTACAATCGATCCCTCCTCTCATGACCCGGCCACGGCCTACCTTGCCGCCACCCACCACAAGATGGACGACACCAGGCCCTACCTGTTTAAGACCCACGATTACGGCAAAACCTGGACGAAAATCACCAATGGTATTCCAGAGAACGACTTTACTCGCGTCATACGGGAGGATCCGGCCCGCCAGGGACTGCTGTACGCAGGAACAGAGACCAGCGTCTACGTCAGCTTTGACGACGGCGACAGCTGGAAGCCATTGAGCCTGAACCTGCCCGCAGTCCCGGTCCACGATATGGTCATCAAGAACGACGATCTGGTCATCGCCACCCACGGAAGGGCCATCTGGATCCTCGACGATCTGACGCCTCTGCACCAGATCAAAGACGGCATCGCTCCTGCTACCGATTTCCTGTTCGCACCAAGGCCAGCCCGCCGCATTGCGCTGCCGCAGAGTTTCCCTTACAGGCCGGGAAGGAGCAAGAACTACCGCATGGTTAGCGGTGAAATCGCACCCTTCTACCAGAGCCATACTTCCACGGGTC
This sequence comes from Dehalococcoidia bacterium, assembly GCA_034420855.1. Lineage (GTDB taxonomy): Bacteria > Chloroflexota > Dehalococcoidia > Lucifugimonadales > JAPULR01. The sequence goes on along the minus strand of DAOUKX010000021.1, from coordinate 19,045 downwards.
AGCTTCGCCACACCTACCTTGTCGCGGGAGCCAACCCTCCCAGAGGCGTCTCCCTTACCTACCTTCTGCATGGAGAACATCAGGATGAGGTCAAGCTGACCTTCCTTGATTCTGCCGGCAACTTCATTAAGGAGTTCTCCAGCCGAAGCGAAAACGGGCAGAGAATACCCACGATACCCGGGATGAACCGTTTTATCTGGGACATGCGCTATCCTGGTGCGGAGGGAACAACTCATATGGAAGGACCCATCGCCCCGCCCGGCGACTACCAGGTCAACCTCACCGTGGGAAACGCGTCCCAAATTCAGCCCTTCCAAATCTACAAGGACTCGCGAGTGCCGGTATCTGAAGAGGATCTTCAGGCCCAGTTCGACCTCCTCATCAGAATTCGCGACACCATCAAGAAAACCAACAATGCCGTTGCCAAGATACGGGAGATACGCGAAAACATAGACGAGTCATCCACCACCGCCTCGACAATGAAGCAAGACCTCTCGTCCGTGGAGGAACAACTCATACCAATCCTCGGATCGAATCCCCAGAAGCCTCCTCCGACCCGGCTTGGCCCCAAGCTAGCCTCTCTCTCGGAAGTTGTGGCCAGCGGCGACTTCCCCCCAACAACCCAGGCCTGTCAGGTCTTCGATAAGCTCTCCGGCGAGGTAGAGGCGCAACTTGAACTACTACAGAAGATAACAGAGAACGACACGTAAGCTTATTGAAGCATGCTCGTCTTGTTACGCAAAAGGCCAAACTTGATCTGCAACCCTTTGCCTGGCTCGGATTCTGAAGCACAAATTACTTCTATGCATGTTTTCACGGTGAGACAGGTACTAGAATGTGATATTCTATTAGTGAAATATGCGTGACATGGAAGGCGCCGGTATAGGAACTTTGAGAGGGAGTTTTGAACGATGTCAGCCCAACGTACGAAACTCACGTATGCCCAATCGCTTTCCCCTTTTCCTGAGGGTTGGTACTTCATCACAAACCGTAAGGACATCCTGAAAGCCAAGCTCATCCAGAAGACCTGGATGGGAGAAAACATCGTTGTCTGGTGTGACGAGGACGGCCAAATATGCGTGGCCGATGCCTACTGTCCTCATCTGGGTTCGCAGTTAGGCCCTGCTGCCGGTGGACGCGTATGCGCCGGGCGGCTGGTCTGTCCCTTCCATGGTTTTGAATTCGATGCCACAGGCCAATGCGTCGCCACACCCTATGCAGAACCTCCCAAGACTGCCAGGCTGAAAGTATATGAGACCCGGGAAATCAACGGCCTCTTATTCGCATGGTGGGGGATTGAGGGCCGCAAACCCCAATGGCGCCTGCCCACAGAACTGCTCGATCAAACCGGTTGGTGCAGCAACAGCATCAGGACCGTCCGCTTTTCCGGTCACCCCCAGGAAACATCTGAGAACTCCGTAGATTTGGCCCACCTGCGCTACGTTCATGGCTACGACAGCGTTAAGCGGGTCGGTAAAGCAACGATAACCGGCCCATATCTGGATAGCCGGTTCGATTTCTCCAGGACCTTTTCTTTCGCCAAGCTCCCAACCTTCACTATGAACATCTCAGCAAAAACCCTTGTTTGCGGACTGGGCTACTCCCATGTGGAGATCCGTGAACACTCAATTGGCATGGACATGCGCCTCTGGGTCCTCGCAACGCCCGTAGACGGAACGTTCATTGACTTAACTCTCGTGTCACAAGTACGAGAAATCCGCAACCCAAAGAAGCTGCTCGCCGGCTTGGGATTTCTTCCCACAGGACTGCGCGCCCCCATTATCAACAAGTTCATCTCGGCCGTTCAGCTCAGAGACGTACTTCAGGATGTAATCATCTGGAGCCGTAAGCAGTACGTCTCCCGCCCTCGTCTATCCCGCTCCGACGGAGAGGTAATGCCCTTCAGGGCCTACTGTGCCCAGTTCTACCCAAATCCAAGCAAGGCTGCTCAGCCTGAGCCTCTTGCACATAGCGGCGCTGTCCGTTGAACATTACAACCGTCACAAACCTTCCAAGACCGGCAACTTGCATAATAAATGACAGAACCATTTAGCCGGTCCATGTGTTGCGCCCCCGACTTACTTGTCTACCAGTATTGCCGAGTCTTCTCGCCTACGGTAAGAGTTTGTAGAGCGGATTCATGGCAGGCAATAACTTCAACAGGCACATACTCTATAGACTTGATACGATGAGCCGAAAAGCGAAGGGCGCTGTACCAACCGTCTTGATTCGACAGAAGGGTAAAATATGAGCGACATACCAGGCAGGTTGAGCCGAATAATCACGGGACGCCCGTACATCACCATCCTCGTCCTAGTCCTCATCACCGTATTGCTGGGCGCGGGAGCCACCCGGAGAGCCCCGCCGCCAGAAACCGCGGAAACCCTTCCCGATAATAGCCGCGTGGCTGAAGTCCTAGTGGAAATCGACGAGCTTTTTGGAGATTCCGGTGAAGCCAATGTAGTGACTTTGGTCTTTCGCGGCGAGGCCTTTACCCCACAGGGACTCGGGCAGATGGATGGCCTCGTATCGTCCATGGTTAGCAATCCAAGCGTTGGAACCCTGTTGGAGCACGAAGACCCCGTCTTCGCTCCCTCGTTCATGATCAAGTCCCTGCTTCAGGTGGACTCCTTCGAGTCCGTCACCCAGGCGGAAATAGATTCTGTTCGTAGCATCCCGGAGATTCAGGCCGCCTTGGACGCAGTAACCGGTACAGACATCGACGGTACCGCAGTGTCAATTGCCATCATCCGCCTCCAGGACACCGGCGACGAACGAATAAAGGTCGCAGAGCGTCTGATTCAAGATTTGGCAATTGGCGATGAAGGCCCGCTGACCGTGAGCAGCGTTTCTCCCATCGTCATAGAGGACGAATACAGGAAGGCCACCGAAGAAGGAATGGCGCCCCTTATCGGGCTCGCTTTCCTGCTGATCGCAGCGTTGATTCTCCTCTTCATGCGCACATTCTCGGACCTCTTCCTGACCCTTGGCGGTCTCCTCATGTCGATAATCTGGATTGTCGGCACGGAAGGCTGGCTTGGACCGAACGGATTGGGAATCACCGGCCCTCCCAACTCCCTGACCACCATGGTGCCCATAATCATCATCGGCCTCACCGTGGACTACGCAATCCAAATTGTATCCCACTACCGAGAGCAGCGCACCGCCGGGGAAGGGGTCCTGAGCTCTGTCAGGATGGGCCTGCGAAACGTCACCATACCTCTGGTATTGGCTGCCGTCACCACTATTATCAGCTTCCTGGCCAACCTTTTCTCGCCGATCAACATCGTGGGAGATTTCGGCATCATCGCCGGATTGGGAGTTGGCATGAGCCTTATCGTAATGCTGACCCTTGTACCTGCCGGTAGGACAATCATTGATCGCAGACGCGAAGCACGTGGAAGCCTGACTCCACCTCGTCCCATTGCGAACGCCTTGCCCGGCGTCAGCCGCATCGCGGCGTGGCTGGGACGCAGTGTTACGAACAGACCTGCCCCTTACATCATTGGCGTAATTGCCGTGACCATCGGATTCGGATTTGCGGCCACCGACCTCAAGTCGGAATTCGACATACGCGACATCCTTCCGCGGGGCGGGACCTTGTTGAAGGACCTGGACACCCTTGAAGTTGCAGTTGGCGGCTCAACCGAAATGGCCACTGCCCTTGTCAGGGGGGAAGCCACGGAGACTCGCACCCTCCTAAATCTGCAGGACCTTGAGGAAGGTTTTGCTGATGAGGCCCGACGACCCAGAGCAGCCGCCGGACCCATTCTCGCATCCTACGAGCTACTTGTACGCGACTGGGTGACCGAAAGTGGGGAACCCGGGGACAAGTATGACCCTAAACTTGCTGCCCTATTCAAAGAAGCTTCCGCGGGCATCCAATTCGATGCGACTCTCATGCAAGAGTTCCTGGACAAGCTGGAGGCAAAAGACCCCGCCTTAGGCCGGATGCTGATCAACGACCCCAATGGGGTCGACGCCATGTTGCTTCAATTCCGCGTAATCAACAGCGATCCATCCGGCACTAAAATACTCCAACAGGAGATTGAAGACCTCTGGTTTGGCGAAGACGACACAATCACCGCCACTTCGGAGAGCATTATCTCCGTTACCGTCACCGACTCCATTACGGAGCGGCAGTCGGAGGCCATCATTACCACCATTCTGGCTGCACTCACAGTTCTCGCCGTTTTCTTCTGGGTGACGGTGCGGCAGCCCGCTCTGGCAATAATCGCCGTTGGGCCCATTGTGCTTGTCCTCATCTCGGTCCTGGGAACAATGGCCCTCCTGGGCATTCCGTACACAATCATCACGTCAATCATCACGGCTCTCTCAATCGGCATTGGCGTGGACTACACAATTCACATGATTCACCGTTATCGTGAGGAATACTCCAAGGCACGCGACCCGCAACAAGCCGCCGTACAAACTCTTTCCACCACCGGCTCGGCCCTCCTGGGTTCTGCGCTCACAACCGGGCTTGGCCTGGGAGCGCTTGTATTCTCACCACTGGCTGCGTCTCAGCAATTCGGAATCACCGCGGGCATAACAATCGCCTATTCACTCATCGTATCCATCATCATGGTGCCCCCCATGATGACTGTATGGGGCGCCTACCAGAACATGCGGCTCCGATCTTCGGTGCAGCGTTGGTCCGATGAATTGGATGAAGCCATAGAAGCCGTGCATAGGCGCCACGAAAACGAATAGGTCAAGTCCTGGTAAGGGAACTTATGCAACTGCGCAAACTCTCCAGCGGGCTGAAGGACTCATACCGAGGATCCGACGTCCGTCGCCGCGTGAGACTCTTCCATGAGTGGATGGACAAGGCGAAGATGGAAGAAGCCGGAGGGCCGGGCTACGACCACGCAGAAACCGTGAAGGAATACTACGACCTCTGCAATGAGTTCATGGTGTTCGGCTGGGGTGAATCTCTGCACTTTGCACCCCTGTCACCTAGCGAAAGTCTGGAGGATTCCAAGATACGCCACCAGCGGCTGATGATAGACAAGCTGGACTTGCGCAAGGGCATGACCGTTATAGACGTTGGTTGCGGGATCGGTGGCCCGATGCGCCGTGTTGTCAGTGAGGCGGATGTAAGAGTAGTCGGCGTCAATCGGAGTGAAATTCAGTTGCAGAAGGCGAAAGCGTTGAACTCAGAGGCAGGCATCGACCACATGGTTGACTATCTGGCATGCAGCTTCATGAAAATGGATGCAATCGCCGACGATTCAATTGACCGTGGTTACGCCATCGAATCAACCTGTCATGCGCCGGACAAAGCGGGCGCCTTCGCTGAGATATACCGCGTACTGAAACCCGGCGCCCTTTTCTGGGGGCAGGAAATGTGCATGACGGATGAGTTCAACCCCGACTTGGAGCGGCACCGCGCCATCAAGAGAGACCTGATGCACGGCATCGCGCTCAAGGATATCGCCAGTTTTGAAGAGGTAAATCAGGCCCTTCAGACGGCGGGATTTCAGGTAATGGAAGCAATGGATCGGGCCGCGGATGAAAACGCTCCGAGTACGCCGTGGTACCAGCCCATGGAAACCAGGGGCGGCACAATGCGCGACGCTCTGCGGAGGATTCCGTTGGGACGCAAGCTATTTATCGGAGCATCCAGAGTGGCCGAGACGTTGAGGATTTTCCCAAAGGGATCTACGGATGTGGTGGGGCTCTTGGACTGCACCGCCAACGCCTATGTGGCGGGCGGCAAGGCAGGGATCTTCACGCCTCTCTACTGCTTCCTGGCTCGCAAGCCTTCTTAAGTCCTTTTCTTCCCTCTAGCTTGCGCAGCACGGAGAGCGTCAGACGTTGATATCTCGCCTTTTGTTCACTACCTGGAACTTCAGCTTGCTGTTGGGTTTAGAGGACGGCATCGGGTTGACCTTCAACTTGTAGTTGGACGGAGAAATCTTGAGCGTGAAGTAATGGGCCAGCATAAGCACGTTGATGGTCAACTGCAGGTCCATCCACCGGGAACCGAGGCACATGTGCGTTCCCAATCCGTATGGTGCATATCCGGGGCTGTGATGCTCATTGCGAGGAGGCTTGTAGCGGTCTATGTCAAACTTGAAGGGGTCCGGGAAAACGTCCTCCATAAAATGAGAGGCTGACTGGGCAATGATAATGCGCGAACCCACGGGCAGTTCATAGTCCTCCACCACACACGAATTCATTACCGTTCGCATGGACATTGGAACAATTGGATACATGCGTAGACATTCAATAAGAAAGCGGTGGGTTACGTCGATGGCATCAAGGGTGAAGTCTTTGCCTTCTGGATCGCCGTTCTCGAAGAGGGCGTCTGCCTCTTCTTGGATCTTGGCGTAGAGTTCCGGCTGGGCTAACATGGCATACACGGCAAAGCTGAACGCATCGCCCAGGTATACGCTGGCAATCAAAGCCGCCGATAGAGCAAACCGAAGGTCCGACTCGGAAACAAGCTGTGGATCGCTGGCGTGCAGACTCAGCAGGTCATCCGCAAGATCTCGCGGTTGCCCGGCTCTCTGGGATGGGGTATGCACATTCTGCACTCTTTGCAGGAGGACGTCTACTGCTTTTGCGCGGCGTTTCATGTCTGGCGTCTTCAGCATGAACTTCGGCAATATTTTTACGATGTGGACCAGCAGCGCCCGTTCCTTGTATTTTGCGAGGTCTTCGATGATGTCCTGGGAATCAACGCTGATAAACAGGGGTGAGAGTTGCGCGTTAATCATTTGCCGGCACATGGCTGTTGCGGGGTGTACGTCTCCCACCTCCCAGGTAGACATGAATTTCCTCACATATTCATACACTTGCTCTACCTGGCTTGATAGCCTTCCCCGGGAATAGGCCGGCGCCAGAGACTTGCGCAATTTAAAATGATCCGCTCCATCTAGGGAAGGCAAGACCCCGTTTGCTCCATAAACTTTCTCAAAGTCTGCAATATAGTCTTTCGCCCTGAGGTACATGCGCCCGCGTCGGTGCACCCAATGATTTGTCTCAGGCCCGGCCAGAAAAATCATGGGCTTCTGGAACGGCGGCCGAATCTGAAACACTGGGCCGTACTCGCTTGCAAGATCTGCGAATAGGGCAGGAATGTTTCCGTCCCGCAGGCGCTTGTTGAACATCATCTTGCGCAGTGAGACGTTTGGAATCTTCTTGGTTAACGCAGACCGTCTGAGCAGCGGACTGGCTATGTTTTCGGCGACGGCAGCGGCAATGGTGCGCCCAAGCAAAGCTGTCTGGCGAATAAACTTGATGCGTTTTTCCGTCTCCTCATCCAGTTGGAACATGAAGCGAAAGACATCGCATGCATCAACGAGACTGATGAGCATGGCGTCCCGCGGGTCAGGGATCTCGTCGTCGAAGATCTCCTTGGTAATCCGCGTTTTGACGAACTCTACCAGGGTGCCCTCGGAGAAACCGCCGGCAAACTTACCCATGCGTGCATTGCGAGCAAGAGTCCAGAATTCTCCCGCGTGCTGCTCCAGAATCTTCATGTCCACAAGCCGGTCGAGCGTCAGGTCGATGATGGACTCAGCGCGGGGAGCGAGCCTTTCAATCCAATATAGCGCATCGCGCTTGTTCTCTTCCTCCGCAATCTCCTTCAATATGGGGTCCAGTGTAGGGTCGCCGGTTTCTGTAGAGTCAATGAGAAATAGAGACTCAAGGTCGGTGTCTATCCGAGACAGAAGGGAGAGTTCACCAAGGGCAGCTCCGACGATGGCGCAGTTCAAATCCCAGCCGGGAACCTGATGAAAGTACCCGTTCTCCTCGTTGAGGAGCATCAGAATGAGTTCCTCTGGCAGAGTCAGCGTGTAAAGGGCAGTTTCCTGTGTGGCTGTAACCATGATTGTCTCCTTGCGTCAATTCCACGCACTAATCTCAACCACTCTTAACGGATACACACTCAGTATACTTCCTGCGGTGATGCGGATGCAAATCAGTGTTCCAAAAATACCCACGAACATGGCTTTAAGTGAAGTGAACAACTGCTGAAGTCCCACAACTCGGGGTCTCAATTATGTGGCGCTCCCGGCCTCCGTCCCTGTTCAACCCTTCGCTTTCTTGAAAGCCCAACCGTACAGAATGCTCCCGTAATAGTTGAACATCCTCCTTGCTTCCTGGTCGTCGAAGGGATAATCCGCGCCCAACTGTCTTGCCGCGGCCAGTCCACTGACGAAACAGGTCTCCTGGCTGTTGATCAGCGTATGAGCGCCGCAGTGCCAGGTGTGTCTCTTGCCCTGAACGAATCGAAACAAATGCATGAGAAACGCAACGTGCCGAACGTCGTGCACGATATGTTGGAACCAGTGTCTTCGGATGACCTTCCCTTCGTTGATCTTGCTGATCGGGTTGTAGGTCACAAGACACGGTTTGTCGGAATCATGGGCCCAGGGCTGCTGGTTGTGCATGATGTAGGTGATTTCATAATTGTCCGGCCTTGACCCGTACTGCTCAATGTGGTTGCTCCTGGTCTCCAGAGGCCTTACCTCGTTATCAGGCAAGACCGAGGAGTCCGAATGCACTACCGTGTGGTTGTGAAGCTCGCTCTCGTAACGAATCGACGAGAGAAGATAACGCTCCAGCATCGTGGGGTTATCAAGCATCATCAGCGTCTGGTTAGCGTTGCAGGCAAAGACCACCTCGTCAAATGATTCCTGATCGCCGTTTTCGTCCTCTACCACAACGCCGGAGGGCTTCCGATAGACTTTTCGGACGGGCCTGCTCAGGTAAATCTTGTCTCTAAGGCCCGAAGTCAGGTTTTCATATATTCGCCGGGTTCCCTGGTCCCAGGTCTGCATGAGAGTGGCGAACTCTATGTCAAAGAACTCGAGGTATCTGGAGAAGAGAGACGCCGGCATGTCGAACACGTTCGTCGCCAGCACAAAGTTAACGAACATCGGCTTGAGAATCTTGTAACGAAATTCCCCCGAAAAGCCGTGCCAATTCAGCACCGTGCCCATGCTCACGTAGTTGTAGGGATTAAGGGCATTGACGAACTTGGACTGCGAGCGACTTAGCCTGCCGAACCGGTGAAGCCGTTTAAGGAGGCGTTGGAATTTATCAATCTCCGGCTGCAGCTCTTTTCTGATCTCGGAATCGAAATCGTGAGCGTAGACTTGGCCCCTGTACTTAACGCTGTAGCTGAATTTCGTCTCGAACAGCTCAATGCCAAAATTTTCCATCAGCAGCACAATGTGGTGGTAAATCGAGGGAATGCACGCAGTTACCGAAATATCGAAGGGAATGGCAGTCCCGTCTTCCTGCGGCATATCAACTGTGACTGCATTTCCACCAATCCGGTCCTGGGCTTCAAACAGGCGGAAATCAAAGCGGTCGGGGTGTTGATGCAGCCCCCACGCCGCTGCCAGACCTGATATTCCCCCGCCTATTATCGCTATCCGGTTTTGCGATGTCCTGCTGTTTCTATTGCCCATATCTCATATTCTAGGTCGGTCACTCAGCGCTGGCTATACAATAGCTGTCTCTTTAGATCGAGACATGGACGACATTGCTACATCATCGGCAAAATTGACTTCCTTTTAACTCGTACCTATCATGAGAATCAACAAGAATCAGGATAACATGATGGCAGACAAAGACATCGCACTAATGGCACACCTGATGCGGAGGGCAGGATTCGGCGCCCCCATAAGCGAGCTGGAAGCCAGGCTCGCCAAAGGCTACGAAGCCACGGTAGACGAGTTGGTCTATCCGGAAGAGCATGGGATACCGCCCATCGACGAAAGCATCATATTCCGTCACAATCCCGGCTTCGAGATACCTGGCGGACTACCGCACAACGGCCAGGGCCACTGGATGTATCGGCTGATAAACACGCCAAGGCCGTTGGAAGAAAAGATGGCTCTGTTCTGGCACCAGGTCTTCGCTACCGGCCACTCGAAGCTTGACAACTGCAACCAGATGCAAGCCCAGATTTCGATGTTTCGTCAACACGGAATGGGCAACTACCGGGACCTGCTGCTGCGGCTGGCCAAGGACCCGGCCATGATTTTCTGGCTGGACAACAACGAGAACCACAAGGATGCCCCCAACGAGAACTGGGGACGTGAACTGCTGGAACTCTTCTCCATGGGGCAGGGCAACTACACTGAGGAAGACGTGAAGGAGTGCTCCCGCGCATTCACTGGCTGGACAATTGCCCCTAAGCTGCCTCGTATGCCCTATCTACGGCATCTCTGGGAGTTTGAATACCGCCCTGACGACCACGATGACGGAGAGAAGACGTTTCTGGGACACAGCGGCATGTTCAATGGTGAAGACATCATTGACATCGTAGTCCGTCAGCCAGCGACAGCGCGCTTCATGGCCCGCCACCTGTACAACTTCTTTGTCGCCGACGAAGTTCAGGTACCCAGTTGGCTGGACGAGTCGCCTAGAGACCCCGTGGCGATAAACCGCATCGCCGCAACTTTCGTCGATTCGGGTTACGACATCCGAACCACGTTAAGCATGTTATTCAATGCATACTTCTTCAAGGACCCCTCGGTTCGTTTCGCAAAGGTAAAAAGCCCTGCGGAAGTGATTGCCGGCACTATGCGTCTGGTCCAGGACCATCAATCCCCCAAGCCGGGAATTGGCCTGGTCGGGATGGAAACCGCGTACCAGGGACAGAGTCTATTGGACCCCCCAAGCGTTGAGGGCTGGCACACGGGACATGAATGGCTTGACACAGGCGCTCTGGTCCGGCGCATCAACTTCGCAGCCGATAGGGTGGGAGATGTGTCTTTGGAGGGAGTGAGCAACATTATCCAAAGGCTCTCCGTCAAAGACAGCTTCACTGCGGGGGAGTTTGTTGATGGCTGCGCACACCTGATGGGCGCCGTTCAAGTGAATGACGATACACGCAGTCAGCTCATTGCACATACGGAGGCTGAGGGCGCAGTCCGGAGGGGCATCTCTGAAGAGGAACGCGCGGCCTTCGCCCGTCGTGTCGGCGAAATGCTTCGTCTGATTGCCTCCTCGCCCGAGTACCAGTTTGGCTAATTCCACCGCACTCTTGGAGTCATCGCCATGCAGACTGTAACGGTCCGCGGCCGGGTCTACAACTACAGCCACACCATTGGCATCAACACCCTGTCGGGGCGTGGCTTCAGGTACCCCGCTGATCTGGCTATCGGCAAGGACGGAGTCATCTATGTAGTGAACCAGACCGACGAGTTTCAGAAGTGCCAGCGCATCAGCATAGCCACCATCGACGAAGACTACCTCGGAGAGTTTGGCGGCTACGGAGAGGCGGACGGCAAATTCGTTTGGCCCGTAGCAATTGCTCTGGACGATGACGACATGGTGTACGTTCTCGACGAGTGGCTATGCCGTGTTTCCGTGTTCGATAAGGACGGAACGTTTATCACCAAATGGGGAACTCCCGGAAAAGAAAAGGGACAACTGAACAGCCCCGGCGGCCTTGTCTTCGACGGAAACGGACACTTCTACATTACCGAGGAGTTGAACCACAGGGTGCAGAAGTTCACAAAGGACGGCGACTTTGTCCTAGGCTGGGGAAGCGAGGGCAAAGCTGAGGGCAAATTCCGTCGCCCTTGGGGTATCTCCATCGACCATGACGGCTACGTCTATGTGGCCGACTGGCACAATGACAGGATCCAGAAGTTCACCCCGGACGGCGATTACATCATGAGCTTTGGCAGCTCCGGCGAAGGTCCAGGTGAGGTAAAGCATCCAAGCGACGTGGCAGTCGACAGGGACGGTGACGTATACGTCACGGACTGGTGGAACCATAAGCTGGAGGTCTACGATCCTTCGGGAATCCACATTACCAGCTTCCGCGGCGATGCGGAACGACTTTCCAGGTGGGCCCAAGAGTTTATAGACGCGAATCCTGACTACATCAAAGCCCGACTTCGGGTGAAGAGCCATGAGCCGGAATGGCGGTTCAACCGGCCCTGCGCCGTCGAGATATCGTACGACGGCAAGGTGCTGGTTGCAGACAATCAGAGGGCTCGCATTCAGGTGTACCAGAAAGAGTCCAATTGGGTCGACCCTCAGTTTAACCTCTGAACACATCCTCTAAAACGGATTGCCCGGTGCCTGAAGTCATCTTTCCCTCTACAACTGGTGGACACAGCCTGACCCGCCTGACTTGCTGAGGGCAATCCTGCTTTACTAACCCTTCTTGTAGGCTCAATCTACCGCCGTTCACATCGAAATAGGTGTTACTCGCATCCACAGGCCTTGGCGCACGAAAACGGTTTGCCGTAGACTTTGTGTCGATTTCAGCCGCAATTTGAAGTGCGACCTACCTACCGACGAACTTCAGGGGGCAGAAACTGGGCCTTACTGAACAGGCTGGGATCAACCAAGCCTCCAGGTCCAAATTTCAGATGCGTAACGCTCTGAACGAGCTTTACGACCTTGAGGCTTTCGAATCGAATTTCAGATGTGCGCAAATTATGGAGGTAATTGATGGCACAGATTGAACTAAATGTCCTCGGTGAACTGAAGACATCAACTAGGGAGCACAAGCTGCGTTGGGAGAAGCCGTCGCAATCCAGCGACCAGAAATGGACGGCAGACGTAGGACAGTACGAATTCATCCTTATGCAAGAAAATCCAAATTCGCCGCTACTCCGTATTATGAATGCCGACAATGAAGTTGCAGTCATTCATGGGCCGGAAGTGATGAGTCTTCTTCGCTCAATTGAGGAAGAATCTAAGCAGATTGCAACCGAAGAGAAGAACGCCCGACTGGCACAAGTATTGGATACGCTGGAGACCCACCGAGAGGCTGATCGAGGTTCGTTCTTTGTTCGTTCCTGACAAAGGACGGGCCCGTCTGATGTCCCAACTAACGTAAAGGTTACTGTTCTGGATCCAGGCATGTCAGCCTGACGGGTTCGGTTAAGGTTGTAGTCTTCATGAATCCCGGGGCGTTCAGGCGGAGCGATTGCATAAACTGCCTGCGGCATGGTATTGACTGTGCCGTGATCCATGTCGACTCTGCCTTTCAACTTTCTCGCTTTCTCTGAGGCATTCCGGGACTTTCCGAATGTATGAAGTCTTCTCAAACTTGTGGTAGTGTCGGCATTGGCAGTTGCTGGCCCATTTGTTGGCCGGTCAAGCAAGTTGAACAGCCGGAATACAGCTGGCCATAAGAATTAGGTGCCTAATCATGGAATTTTTGGGTGCTAATCTCCCCGAAGGCAACGAAACCCTGGGCAGCAGCCGGGCAAAGAAATACGTACTCGGTATGGCGACGTTAGCCCTTTTCTTCGTGCTGGTTTATGGAGGCGTTTCCTACTTTGTTGCCTCAGGGGTAACCGGGGCCGAACGCACAGAATTTGATGACCATCCTTTGCACTACGGCCTGACCTACGAAGATGTTGAGTTCCTCTCCCGAAAAGGCGATGTCACGCTTGCGGGCTGGTACTTGCCCTCAGCGGGTTGCGACGGAAGTGTAATCCTCGTCCACGGCATTACCGCGAATCGCTCCAGCCGCGAGGCCACCATGATAGCCGCCCATCTGGTTGAGGCATGCTTCAACGTCCTGCTCTTCGACCTGAGGGCCCACGGCACCTCCGGCGGCGAAAGAATCACGGGGGGCATTGACGAAGCTGAAGATGTGCTGGGAGCCTATGACTACCTGCAAACTCGTAGCGCTGGTGGAGAACTGATTGGAGTACTGGGCAGGTCGATGGGAGCGGGTGCGGCTGTTCTGGCGGCGGAGGCCGAACCGGGCATTACCGCCATGGTTCTCGATAGCACTTACGCCAAAGTAAACGACCTCATATCCTTTGAGATTGCTCGCAAGACTCCTGTTCCAGAGTGGGCAGCGCCGATCTTCATCCCAGGCGCATCCTTTCTCGCCAACATGCTCTACGGCATAGACTTAGGCAAGCTCGCCCCGGAGAAGGCCATCCTGTCCGTTAACATCCCCATTCTAGTTATACATGGGCAGGCTGACACACGCATTCCCACAGAGCACGGAATACGAGTGTTTGAAGCGGCGTATTCAGGCAGCGAACTTTGGCTGGTCCCGGACACAGACCACGCTGAGGCATTCTTCAACTCTTCGGAGGATTATGTGGGTCGAGTTGTGGACTACTTCAGGGCGAGGTTCGACGAACGTGCAGCCCCATAAAAGGGCTGCAGTGTTCGATCGTCAAAGGTAATTTGGTGTATGCCCCAGCAAAGCAGGGTCGCAGTGGCTGACGAAAATATCGCCAACCATCAACACTCGTCTTATCTGTTTTCGTACCATCCCGAGGCAAAGATTAGACCGTCATGGCGGACTGCCCAGGTATGCTTCTGGCGCTCGTCACCCGTCTCAGGATTCAGCAGCACATAGTCCACCCAACGCCCCCCCTCGGAAGCGCTCAGCAGGTCGTCGCCATAGAAGTAGCCTTCAGAGTCGATACGCTCACTGGGGTCTCGGCCGATGAACATGGAATTGTGATGGCCGATGGTGTAACCGTTCTCGTCAACGATGAATACATACCACTGACCGTCCACACTTTCCCTTGTGTTGTAGTAGGCGAGGGTTGCCTCCAGGCCGATCGCATTATACAGGTCTATAGATCGCTTCACGAAATCTCTGGTGTAACCTTGCACGTCGGCCTTGCTGACGCCTCGTTCATACCAGCCGGAACCAAAAGTCAGCCCGTCTACCTCAACCATCCAGGAGTGCTTTTCCTCAACTCCGTTGGTTGCGGGGTTAATGAATGAGTAGCTGAACCATTCGCCATCCTCGTCGGCGACCGCCACTACCGCTTCTCCGGCGGGAAAGTTGTTGGGTCCGTCGACCTCCGAAGCAGGCTTGCCAACGAATCCCGGATTAGCTCCGTGAGCCAGCATAACGTCATTTTCGTCGAAGATGAACAGATACCACTGGCCATCGATGCTTGCCGGAGTGTTGTAGTAGTCAACAGTGGCTTCAAGACCCTCTGATAGGTATTTTCTGATAGCCTCTCTGACGAACTCTTGAGTATAAAAGACAGGCTCCCACTTGGGCACGTCGGACACGCCGGTCTCAGCCAGATCCATCAGTCCTTCAAACAGGGAGGTGATTTCGGCCATGTCCACCAAAGGCGTTTCGGCCACTGGAGCTGGCAAGGCAGATGGAGTGGGAGGGCCAGGCGGTCCAGCAGGCCCTTCAGCGCCTGGAGGCCCAGCATTACCGGGTGGACCCTGAGGGCCGACTGCGCCGGCAGGGCCTTGGGGACCAGCAGGGCCGGTCTGTCCGGCCGGGCCTGTATCGCCTGTACAGGCGATTAGAGACAAGAGAATACCCATTGCCAGGATTGCTGCAATTAGAGTGCGCACTTCTTACCTTCCTAGTCTGTTCGAATGAAATCTGGATTGTGGATCACTGGAACTACTTCTCAATTCTTCTCAAGAATTTTGCCTACTGATGAACATTAAACCACACGGCAAGCATAATTCAAGATTCAAGGAACCGGCTATCATCACATCCATTTTTCCTACCGAAGCACATCCAACCTTTCCCAGGAATAACCAGTTCAGCATGGGATGAATTAACTCCCTAACACGGCACGTGTATCAGTACCCTAAGAATCTAGCAACAATATGCCAACAAGGAGTTGCGTTTCATCTCCTTTTAACATAATCTAATTTACAGAGACATGGTATTAAGCAAAAATTCCTACACTGCTGTGATTGATACGGTCGAGTCAAAGGGCTCCGTGCTCCTGTTGAGAGCGCAAGGGCACATCAATACACAAAGCGTTGCCTCGTTTGAGGCGGAAGCCTTCCGTACAATAAGCGAGACTGACTCTGATGTAGTGATTGAGGCTTCCGGCGTTACCTATCTCAGCACCGCCGGCCTGCGGGTCTTTATCCGTCTGTGGAAAGAGTTGAAGGAGAAGGGACGCGCCCTCCACATCTGTAATCTCAAACCCTACATCAACCAGGTTTTTGAACTGCTCGGCTTTGACAGGGTTATAGCTATCCATTCGGACGTAGAGTCTGCCCTCGCCTTCGCAGAAAGCAAGCACTAAGCCGTTCTCAGCTGTTCAGACAACCCACCTCTCAATTGTTTCACCATTCACCGGTCAATGAATCGAAGCTGGTATTGGCTTCGAATCATCCCTACCTCTGATAAGCTCACGTCCGGGGCCCTGTAGACCTTCGGAAAGAATCTCAGTTTGCGCGTTCTGCCGCCCGCCTGTATCGACTGGCTTTGGTGATCGCACAGTTCCTTCCCGAAGTCGCCAGCCCGCCCGTTGAAGGTTCTGTTGAACGACACCGTAGGAGCAGAACAGACACATCAGGAATCATGGATATCCTGCATGAGGCAAAGACTTTTTCTTTCCCCGCTGAGAGAGACCTCACGAAAATATGGCAATCAGCGCTAACCCAATCGCTATGAGAAATGAGCCAACCAGTCGGCCTTGGCCAAACTGCTCCTTCAGGAAGAACACCCCCATCAGGACGCTAAGGACAATGCCAACTTCACGGGCTGGGACGACGTAACTGACTTGCGACAAGGAAAGTGCAGTCAGCACCAACCCGTAGGCGAGAAACATCAGCATGCTTGATGCCAAAACAGGCAAAGTGTGCAATTTCCACTCCTGTCGAACTACAGCCAGTCCGTGCTTTAAGAGAATGTAGGGAGCCATGCCAACTGCTGCTCCAAGGGTAAGCAGGTACATGTAAAGAAAGGGCTGCACGTGCTCAACTCCTTCCTTATCGACCAGACTATAGATAGTGATGGTCATCCCGGTAAGGACCGCATAGCGAATGCCGCTATCTCGTGCCAGAAAAGTTGGACTGTTCAAGAGCATACGAAACCGACCCCACCATGAAACTACGAAAATCCCCGCCACAATCAAGGCGATGCCGATACCTGCGGACAGGGTAATCTTCTCGCCAATAATGAGCACGGCCAAAACCGGCACAAGCATAGGGCCGATCCCCCGCGCAATTGGATAGACCAGGGACAAGTCGCCCTTGGAATAGGCCCGTCCCAGCAGGATGAAATAGAACACGTGGGTACATGCAGAAGCAATCACCAGCCAGTGGCCCGGCCACGACGCCGGATGCAGCCAAAACAGGACCACTCCGAGGGGAAGTAGCATTACAGCTCCAACCGCCAGAAGCGTCCATACGAAGATCTCCTGGTTGTCGGTGCGTTTAAGCAGCAGGTTCCACGAGACATGACAAAGCGCGGACAGCAGAATCAGCGAAATAGCTAACCCGGACATTGGGCAATTATAGTCGACGCTGTGCCTCGATTATCGCTGCAGCAACCAAACAACGTACCTAAGCACATAATCCTATAGTTGCAATGATCGACCTCTTGCTGGACTAGGTGTCAATTTTTCGCATACCATTGGCTCTGTGGAGACAAAATGCGATTCATTTCTTTGTTAATGATTGCCCTCGTTGCCTTGGGCCTTGTCTTGCTCTTTGGCTGTAGTTCGGGCGAAACGACCAATTCCAGCCCGGGCACGTCGAAAACAACCTCATCTACTCAAACAGGTGAAGAGAGCCAACCATTTGTAATCGGAGCGTTGGACTCTCTCACTGGGCTTGGCGAATCATACGGGGTCCCCTTGTCCCAGTCCAAGTTTATTGCTGTGGAAGAAATAAACGCTGCCGGTGGAATTAACGGTCGCATGCTCAAGCTTGTTGTAGAGGACTCCAAATGTACGGCCAACGATGCAATCACTGCCTACCGACGACTGACGGAGGTGGAAGGCATCAAGATAATCCTGGGCGCCACGTGCAGCAGCGGCACCCTGGGTGTGGCGCCTCTGGCCGAGAAGGACCGCGTGATCCTATTGTCGCCTGCCTCCACAAGTCCTGACATAACCAATGCGGGCGACTATATCTTCCGAACCGCCCTGAACTCCCTGAAGGTAGGCACGGACATCGGCAATACCCTCTGGGTCGACGACGTTCGCAGATTAGCCACCATTACGGAGGCCACAGACTACGCAGAAGGCGTTCGGCGCACTGCCGTTGCTCAGTTCGAAAGACTGGGCGGCTCTATCGTGTCGAGAGAGAGTTACTCGTCAGAAGTAATTGACTTCCGCAGTCCGCTTACCAAGATGATGGGAGAAGACCCCGACGCACTCCTCCTCAGCGCCCAAGCTGAGACCTCTGGAGGCACTATCGTAAAGCAGGCAAGAGAACTCGGTTACGAGGGTCCAATTTACTCGGAAGTTGTGCCTACCGGACCCGGTGCCCTGAGCATATCCGGCGACGCCGCCACCGGCCTGAAGGCTGTCGTGCCCAACCCGGATCTGACCACGTCCGCAGGCAAGGATCTCCTTGCCAATTACAGGGCCCGATTCGACGTTCCGGCGCCATGGCCTTGGTTCCAGGGGTCCGCTTACGACGGGGTCTATATTGCCGCAGAATGCCTGCGACAGACCAACGACGACCAGGATACCGACGGGTTCAGAGACTGCCTGTACGACCTCACTTGGAGCGGGGCGATCGGTGACGACTTTGGTTTTGACGAGAATGGCGACGTCGTTGGCGTGTCGCACGTACTCATCGAAGTCTTGCCCGCCAATGAAAGAACTGACGATAACTTGGGCTATCGCATCCTGGGACATCCGCCAACCCCCTAACCCCCAATCCACCGAAGGAGAAGGGGAGAGGTTGTAGATAGGGGGAAAAGAAAGTGCTCCTATGAATCTGGGATAATGGTTTTCATAGCTAAAACCGATCCAGAACAAGGAGCGCCCAATAGATGGTATCACCTGAGCGTCCTGACCGCATCTCCGTA
This sequence comes from Dehalococcoidia bacterium, assembly GCA_034420855.1. Taxonomy (GTDB): domain Bacteria; phylum Chloroflexota; class Dehalococcoidia; order Lucifugimonadales; genus JAPULR01. The sequence goes on along the minus strand of DAOUKX010000021.1, from coordinate 315 downwards.
GTCTTTGACGAACCCCGACTGGTGGCCAATGCCGGACTGATCCTGCCGCTCACCCTCGCCCAGCGAGTGGGTCTGGGTGAACTGGTAGACAACCACCTCGATCTGGGGGATGCACTGGGGAGAGCAAACCCGGCAGACAAGATGCTGACCCTGGTGGCCTCGGCCCTGGCAGGGGGCGACTGCATCGACGACGCGGACGCGTTGCGTGCAGGAGGTACCGAGGGGGTGCTGGGCTGTAGGGTGAAGGCGCCATCGACCCTGGGTACATTCCTGCGCAGCTACAGGTGGGGCCATGTCCGTCAACTGGACCGGGTG
>DAOUKX010000020.1:0-7458 GCA_034420855.1 Dehalococcoidia bacterium | reverse complement strand
TAGAGCGGAACCCGAATCCCAACTGGCACAGCAGGTAGGACTGGACTATCGCAACGCCGGACTGACCTCGAAGCAGGTAGCGATGCTGGAGTTCGCCGAGCACCTGACCCTCGACCCGGCCAACATCAGCGCCGCCCACCACGACAAACTGCGGGACCACGGATGGGAGGACGCCGACATCGTCGACATTGTCCACATCGTCGCCCTCTATTCATACATGGTGCGGGTGGCCGATGGTCTGGGCGTAGAACTTGAGCCGGGCCGCGGCTGGGAAAACGTCGAAGAACGACTCCCCTTCAAGAACGCCAGCACCCCCAAAGCCTTTCGCTCGATCGAATCTGCCAGGCACGTCGCGACTGATTAGCGCGCCTTAAACATTCCCACCTTAATCGACGTAAGCTGTTACAATGGAACAATCAACGGGAACCCAGGCCTGAGCGTCGGCCCCTCGGCCCGAGGACCTTCCGGGCCGTTTTGTAAATGGCCAAATGGGCAGTGAATTCACAAGGGAATGAAAAAGGGAGAAAACAGACATGGCCCTTCCTGAAAGAATGAAATTCGGCATATTCCTCGCCCCCTTCCACTGGAGAGGAGACAACCCTACCCTCTGCCTCGAGCGTGACATGGAACTCCTCCAACTTCTTGACAGCCTCGACTACGACGAGGCCTGGATAGGCGAGCACCACAGCGCCGGGTGGGAGACCATCGCTTCCCCGGAGGTCTTCATCGCCGCCGCCGCCGAGCGCACCAAGCGCATCAAGCTAGGCACCGGCGTCGTCAGCCTCCCCTACCACCACCCCCTAATGGTTGCCAACCGGATGGTCCTCCTCGACCACATGACCCGCGGTCGCGTTATGATGGGAGTCGGCCCGGGCGCCCTCGTCTCCGACGCCTACATGATGGGCATAGATCCCCCGACCCAGCGTCGCCGCATGGACGAGTCCCTCTCCATTATCCTCCGTCTTATGCAATCAACAGACCCCATCACCTACGAGAGCGAGTGGTTCACCCTCAAGGAAGCGCTGCTGCATCTGCGCCCCTACACTCGCCCGCACATGCCCATCGCCGTCGCCGCTGCCCAATCCCCCTCCGGCATGGTCGCCGCCGGCAAGCACGGCGCTGGTGTCCTCTCCGTAAGCATGCCCCGTGCAGGAGTAGCCATCGCCGCCGATCCCGACGACCCCGCCGTTCGACCTCCCCTCCGTGAATACTGGAAAATAGCTGAGGACACCGCCGCCCAGCACGGACAGACCATGGACCGGAACGAGTGGCGTCTCACCATCCACGTACACCTGGCGGAAAGCCGCGAGGAAGCGCGGGAGCAGGCCAGAATCGGCGCAGGGCGCTACCAGCGAGAGTACTTCGAGAACACCCTGGGCAACATGAGCGGATTCACCGGCCCCCAGGACGAGATTATCGACTTTATGATGGAGACCAACCAGTGGTGCGTCGGCACCCCCGAGGACCTCATTGACTTCATATACCGTCTGGACGAGGAGAGTGGCGGATTTGGCGGCCTGCTTATTCAGGCCACCGAGTGGGCCACCAGGGAGCAGGTCTTCCACAGCTACGAACTGCTGGCCCGATACGTAATGCCCCACTTCCAAGGCTCCCTGGTAAACCTGAAGTCCTCCCAGGAATGGTCAATAGACAATCGGGACCACCTTCAGTCCCTGCGACGAGTTTCGCTACAGCGGGCCCGCGACGACTACAAGGGCAGCTGAATTCTCTACAATTGCACGGTTGGGGAGCAATGTACAAATGTGTTAGCATTAGACAGAAATGGACGGCCCCAGAGAATCAATATGGAGCGTAACGAGAAGAACCAGAATCCTCAATTTCGTGACCTTTTCCTTTGTGGTCACTATCAGCGTGATTCTGTTGGCAATTCACGTAATATCCATCAGCGACAAAGACGCCTTCTACGATACCCTCAAGGCCATCTTCATCACGTCGTCCCAGATGTCCCCGGCGTGGGTGGTGTTCTCCCTAGTATTAGCCGAATTAGGAGACTGGACAATGGTACTTGCAGAAATGTTCCGCGAAAAACGCCGAAAGGATCAAGAGAGACGCGCTCAGGAAGAACGCGCTGAGGGTCGCGCAGAGAACCAGGCCCGATGGGAGGCTTGGAACACTAGACGGGTTGAGACGGAGAGAAATAACCTTTCCTTCAACGACCCCCCGCCCTCCCTTAATGACTCTGCCAACGGGAGTGCCAGCTAATGGAAATTATCCTAAGTTCCCCTAGAGGCTTCTGCGCAGGCGTAGTCCGCGCCATCGAAATCGTCGAGCTCTGCTTGCAGAAGTTCAAGCCCCCGATCTACGTCAAGCACGAGATTGTCCACAACCCGTACGTCGTAAAGGCCCTGGAAGAGAAGGGCGCCATCACCGTAGACACCGTTGAAGAGATACCCCCCAACTCCAATGTGGTATTCTCGGCCCACGGTTCACCCCCCGACGACTTCCAAAAGGCCCGAGACCGAAACCTGCGCGTCATCGACGCCACTTGCCCCCTAGTCACTCGCGTTCATAACGAGGCCATCAAATACAGCTCAGAGGGTAAGAGGGTCATTCTCGTGGGCCATCGCGGACACGCTGAGGTCAACGGCACCATGGGGCAGGCTCCCATGGCCCTTGTCGACGATACCGGCCCTGGAGAGCTCCCCGACTGGGACTCCGACACCCCGGTAGCCATCCTGACCCAGACCACCCTCTCCGTCGACGATACCGCCCGCGCGGTCTCAAAGATACAGAACCGCTTCACCGACGCCCTGGTTCGAAACGACCTCTGCTACGCCACCACCAACAGGCAGGAAGCTGTCAAGAAGCTCGCCGAGCAGGTGGACATGGTGCTCGTCATAGGTGCTCAAAACAGCTCCAACTGCAATCGCCTCCGGGAAGTCGCCGAGCGTCACGGGGTACCGGCATACCTCGTCAACAGCGCCGATGACCTCAAGGACGACTGGTTGGCCGACAACATGAAAGTCGGCATCACCTCCGGCGCCTCCACCCCCGAGGTGTTGGTGGACGAGGTCATCACCAAGCTCAAGCCCGACAAGATATCCACCCTCAACGTCATTGAAGAGGACGTTACTTTCGTTCTTCCCCAGGAGTTCAGAAAGTAACGCGCCGCCATGCTCTTCCTCCTGACTCGCAGAGGCAGAATACACGGACACAACCACTGGAAGGCGAAACAAAAGTGAAGATCCCGGATCTGCAGGAACAATACGTTAGCCTGGATACAAGACTGGAAGTTAGAAGCATGGAGGCCATCGATACCCACTGCCTCCTTGCCTTCCCCTATGAATACTCCGACAATCCGGCCCAGGTTTCCATGGATACGGACGAATTCACCGCCCTGTGCCCATGGACGGGGCTGCCCGACTACGGGACACTAACCATCGATTACACGCCCTCGGATAAGCTCATCGAACTCAAGTCGCTGAAATACTATCTGCTCTCTTTTCGGGACGTTGGCATAGTGCAGGAACACGCCGCCAACCGGATACTCCAGGACCTGGTAGACCTCTGCCGGCCCAGGGACATGAAGATAACCCTCGACTACAAAGTCAGGGGAGGCATCCACACAGTCGTAACCGCGGAGTACCCACCCCTTTAGCTTTAAGCCTCAGACCTGCTTCTCAGGGCCCAAAAGTATATCGCCGCCTTCTACCTTCACCTCATAGGTAGGAACGTCCTCAAAAGCCGGTGGCGTCATCGCCCTGCCGGTCTTAATGTCAAAGCAAGCCCCGTGCAGCGGGCACTCCAGCATGTCGCCGTCCAGAAATCCGTCGGCCAGGTATGCCGCCGCGTGGGTGCACTCGCCGCCAATGGCGCAGATATCCCCATCGGCGTTGATCAAGGCCACCAGCTCTCCACCAATTTCGACACTCTTCGTGGCGCCAGGGGGAAGGTCCTCAATCTGGGCCACCTTAACAAAATCGTCAGCCATGTCTCCTCCTCGTCGGTCTGCGCAACGCTTCTGAGCGTCGCCCCCGTGGAAACCGTCTCTCCCCCCGCTGTGAGCGGAAAGGCATATTATATACCAAAGATGGTTGCCGTTAGTCCCCACTCCCCGCATATACATAGGTTCAGAGGGTATTCAGGTTCCAGCTCTGATTCAGGCATGGACTTTCTTGACACTATTGAAGGCGTCTGACTATGATGTACTCATTCCAATGTCAGGCATGCGCCGCCTCTGTCTGGGAGCGTGCAGGATTACTTAAGCGGAGCCATTCGAGTCTCCGGGAAGGGAAGAAAATTAAGTGAGTAGCAACGATATTGAACTGATGGCCCACCTCTTGCGAAGAGCAGGGTTTGGCGCCTCTCGAGAAGAGTTGGAGGCCTACGCAGCCAAAGGTTATGAAGCCACCGTAGAGGAGTTGGTGGACCCCGAAGGTCACGGCATTCCCCACGTCGACGCTGACAACTTCTACCGCCATCACCCTGCGTCGGAGAACCCTGGAGGCAATCCCACCAACGGCCAGGCTCAATGGATGTATCGCCTTATCAACTCTCCCCGACCCCTCGAGGAGAAGATGACGCTCTTCTGGCATCACGTCTTCGCTACCGGCAACGCCAAGGTGGACCACTGCGCCGTCGTGCTCGAACAGATTGACACCTTCCGCAAACACGGTCTCGGTAGCTTCCGGGACCTGTTGCTCATGGTATCCAGGGACCCGGCCATGATCTTCTGGCTGGACAACAACGAGAACCACAAGCACGCGCCCAACGAGAACTGGGGACGGGAGCTTCTGGAACTCTTCTCCATGGGTCAGGGCAACTACACCGAGCAGGACGTGAAGGAGGCCTCCCGCGCCTTCACCGGCTGGACCATCGAGCCCAGTCTCCCCCGAATGCCCTTCCAGCGTTACCCCTGGTACTTCGAGTACCGGCCGGAAGACCATGACGACGGCGAAAAGGTCTTCCTCGGCCATCGCGGTCGCTTCAACGGCGAAGACATCATCGATATCATAGTCCGTCAACCCGCAACGGCCCGCTTCATCGCCCGCCACCTGTATAACTTCTTCGTCGCCGACGAGGTTCAGGTCCCCAGCTGGCAGGACCAAGCCCCCAGAGACCCCGTCGCCATCAACCGCATTGCCGAGACCCTTGTGACCTCCGGCTTCGACATGCGAGCCACCATGCGTATGCTGCTGAACTCCGACTTCTTCAAGGACGAGGGCATCTGGTACGCCAAGGTCAAGAGTCCGGCAGAGATAGTCGCCGGTACCATGCGGCTGGTTAAGGACCACCAGTCCCCCAGCCCCGGCATCGGTGAAATCGGTCTGGAGCCCGGCTATCAGGGCCAGGCCCTGCTGGACCCGCCCAGCGTCGAAGGCTGGCACACCGGCAAGGAGTGGATCGACAGCGGCTCGTTGCTGCGTCGCATCAACTTCGTGGCCGATCGGGTTGGCGACACCAGCCTGCCGGGAGTCCGCTCCATCATCGACCGCCTTTCCAACGCCGAAGAGATGACCGCAGGAGAGATGGTGGACGCCTGCATCGACCTCATCGGCCCGGTCCGAGTGACGGGAGACACGCGCGAGGAAATCGTCACCCATGTGGAGAAGGGCGGCCCGGTGACGCGGGGCTCATCGGAAGAGGAGAAGGCTGTCTTCGCCCGCCGCGTTGGAGAAACCTTGCAGCTTATCGCTTCCACCAGGGAGTACCAGTTCGGCTAGGCGACCGCGAGCAATAACGGGACACACCAATCTTGAAATAGGGACGGCACGAGAGTCAGATGCAGACCATCAGCATTAGGGGAAGGGTTTACAACTACAGTCACTGCGTGGGCCGCAACGCCGTATCAGGCGCGGGGTTTCACTATCCCAACGCCCTCGCAAGGGGAGACGGCGACATTGTCTACGTGGTCAACCAGCCGGACGAGCTCCAGCCCGTTCCCCACATCACCAAGGTATCCGTAGGTGGCGACTGGTACCAGGAGGAGCACATCTGCGACTTCGGCAAGCGGGGAGACGACGACGGCAACTTCGTCTGGCCCTCAGCCATCGCCTTGGATTCCCAGGGGCGGGTGTTTGTGGCCGACGAGTGGCTCAACCGCATCAGCATCTTCGACGGCGACGGCAGCTTCCTGGGCAAGTGGGGCACAGCAGGCGCAGCCAGAGGCCAGCTGGACGGGCCCACCGGCTTGGCCTTGGACAGCGAAGACAATGTATACGTCACGGAGATTAAGAGCCACCGGGTCCAGAAGTTCACTGCCGACGGCGAATACGTCACCGGCTGGGGCGGCGAAGGTACCGACCACGGGCGCTTCACCCAGCCCTGGGGCGTGGCCGTGGACTCGAATGACAACGTGTACGTTGCCGACTGGCACAACGACCGGGTGGAGAAATTCTCCTGCTCCGGCGCATTCCTCTCAACCTTCGGAGAAGCGGGGGATGAACGCGGTCAGCTCCGTCGTCCCAGCGACGTTGCTGTAGACAAGGACGGAGACGTTTACGTTGCCGACTGGTGGAACCACAAGATAGAAGTCTACGCCCCGGACGGCGCCCACGTAACAACCTTCATCGGTGACGCCGAACGTCTCTCCAAGTGGGCCGAAACCGTCGTGGCCTCCAATCCCGACGCCGTAAAGGCCCGCCTGCGGGTAAAGAGCCTAGAGCCGGAGTGGCGCTTCACTCGTCCTACCGGCGTGGACGTTGGAGACGACGGTCGCATCATGGTTGTAGAAAGCCAGCGTATGCGCATCCAGATCTACCAGAAAGAAGAGAATTGGGTGGAGCCCCAGTTCAACCTGTAGTCCCCGGAATGTCCTACCAAACTTCTGGTCCACGTCGCACCAAGCCCGTGGGCCAGTTTATTTTTTGCTGAGGTGAGTCCCATGCCAAGCCCCATAACCCCCGAAATCATCTATGAGCTGACGTCCTACTCCTCTCCCTCCCTTTCGCCCAACGGATCATTGCTGGCCTTTGCCCAGTCCAGGGTGGACAGGGACTCAATGAAGGCAAACTCACGCATTATGCTGAATTCTTTGGGTGAAGAGTCTGCCTTCCCATTCACCCAGGGGCCCAGCGACTCCGCGCCCCAGTTTTCCCCCGACGGCAAGACGCTGGCTTTCCTCCGGCCCGATGACAAGAACCGCGCCCAGATCTGGACCATCAGAATCGGCGGCGGCGAGGCAACTCAAGCCACCGGCGCCGAAGGCGGTGTGGCAGAGTTTTCCTGGTCTCCTAATTCCGACGCCCTGGTGTTCGCCTCCGACGTGGACCCGGATCGTGCACCAGACGACCACGACCATAGCAAGGACCCGAGAGTTCGCATAGTTCGCCGCATTACCTACCGCGCAGACGGCCTGGGCTGGCGGGGAGACATGTTCCGCCAGCTTTTCGTCGTCAATCTGTCGGATAGTACAACCCTCTCCCTCACCGACGGCGACCACGACAACGGCTCACCCCGCTGGTCTCCCGACGGCCAAAGCATCGCCTTCGTATCGGC